>NZ_JBKEAF010000129.1:0-4302 GCF_047971895.1 Microbacterium sp. | reverse complement strand
GGGCGACCTGTTCCTCTTCGACAACCGTCGCGTCATGCACGCCCGCACCCCGTTCGAGCCGCGCTACGACGGCACCGACCGCTGGCTGCAGCGCGTCATCATCTCCGACGACCTGGGCCGTTCGGCAGGTCGCCGCACGCAGCGCCGCCGCGTCGTCGAGAGCGAACTGGTCGACGTCTGATCCGGTGGTGGCGCTGTCCGTGCGAAGAGCTGACCTGCCCACCATCGGTCCCCTGCGCGTCGTGGTCTCCCGCAGCGCGCTGACCGCGAACGCACGCACGGCGGGCGCGGGTGCCGTCGCCGACCTGCGCCGTGACGCGTTCGGCCACGGCATCGAGCCGGCCGCCGCGGCGGTCGCCGCCGCCGGTGTGCGCGAGGCGGTCGTCGACGCGGCGGCGCGACCGGTCGCCGAGGCGGCGGGGCTGACGGCGACGGATGCCTCCCCCACCCTCGACAGCCGCACCCTCTACGGGCTGCCCGGCGGCGGCGGCACACCCGCGATGCGCCTGCACGGGTCGGTGCTGTCGACCAAGTTCCTGCTCGCCGGCGAGGGCGTCTCGTACAACGCCACGCACATCGCCGCCCACGACACGCGCGTCGCGCTCGTCTCGGGCGGGTTCGGGCAGGGGGTCGTCCGCAGCATCGGCAACACGGCGACGGGCGAGATCGGCGGTCGCAGGCATCCCATCGTCGGTCGCGTCGCGATGGACGTGTGCGTCGTCGACATCGGCGAGCAGGATGTCACGCCCGGCGCCGACGTCGTCTACTTCGGCTCGGGCCTCGTGCGCGACGAGCTCGCCGTGTGGGAGCGCACATCGGGCCTGACCGGGGCCGAGCTCGTCTGCGCACTCGGCGTGCGTGGCGGCACACCCGGGCTGTGGCTGCGCAGAGAGGTCGCCGCGTGACGGCGACACGCGCGACCGGGGCGTATCTGCGCGTCGACCTCGGGCGCATCCGCGCCGACATCGACACACTGCGCGCGCGCATCGCGCCCGCGCAGCTGATGTGCGTCGTCAAGAACGACGCCTACGCCCACGGCATCGACCGGGTCGTCGCCGACGTCGCCGCCCACGGCGTCGAGTGGGTCGGCACGTTCGACGTGCCGATGGGCGTGCGCGCCCGCGCCGCGGCGGGCCCCGGGGTGCGCATCTTCTCGTGGGTCACCGTCGACCGCACCGAGATCGCCACGGCGCTGGAGGCCGGGATCGAGCTCGGCGTGGGCGATGCCGGCTACCTCGAGCAGGTGGCCGAGGTGTCGGCCGGGCGAGCGGCGCCCGTGCACCTGAAGATCGACACCGGTCTGCACCGCAACGGGGTGCGACCTGAGGACTGGGCGGCGTTCGTCGCCCGTGCCGCCGCGCTCGAGGCGCGCGGCGACATCCGCGTCGCGGGCATCTGGAGCCATATCGCCGAGACGAGCGACGCCGACGACGACCGGGCGCGCGTCGACTATCACACCGCCGTGGACGCCGCCCGGGCGGCGGGGCTGCGCCCCGAGGTGCTGCACCTGGCCGCGAGCGCGGCAGGGTACGCGCGGCCGGAGTTCCGGCACGACCTGGTGCGGTTCGGGGCGTTCTGCTACGGCATCCGCTCGACCGACGGACCAGAGCTGCCCGGGATCGTGCCCGCGGCGACCCTGCTGGCGCCCGTCGCGGCCGTCGCGGCCGACACGGTCGAGGTCGCGTACGGGTCGCTCGACGGGCTGCCCTCGACGCTCGCCGGGCGCGTGTCGGTGGGCACGCCGGGTGGTGCGCGCGCCCTGCTCGCGGTGGGCGAGACCATGCTCACCGTGCAGGCATGGCCGGGTGCCGCCGTCGGCGACGAGGTCGCCGTGTTCGGCCCCGGTGACCGGGGCGAGTCGTCGGCGACGACGCTCGCCGAGGCGATCGGCACCGTCGGCGAGGAGATCATGGTGCGCGTCTCGCCGCTCCTCCCCCGCCGGTACGTCTGAGGCAGGATCGGCTACGCTCGACGGGTTCCCCGAGCAAAGGATCCCTCCGGTGAAGTTCTTCGACGGCTCCGCGTCCATCTCCACGCGCTGACACCGTCGATTCGCCGTATCTCGGCTGGGTGAGGCATCCGTCCCGCCCCGGTGTCCGCGCACTCGCAGACACCGAGGAGGCTTCATGCCCGCATCCACCCCTTCCCTCGCTCTCGGCCACGTCTCGTTCGCCTGGCCGGACGGCGCCGGCAAGACCACGCTGCTCGAACGGCTCATCGGCACAGGGGGAAGTACGGCGGGCGGCAATGACGCAGGCTCGATCGGCGCGGAGAGCGGGAGGGAACGGGATGCCGCGGCATCCAGCCTGCGTTCGTGCACCGCGCTGCTGCACACCGACCGTGTCGTGTACCTGCCGCATCGGCGTCGACGTCGTGCTCCGGCTCAACCAGTCGGGCAGGATGGAGGGATGAACCAGCTCACGAGGCCGCTGCGGGGTCGCTGGATCGCCGGTGTGTGCCTCGCGCTCGCCCACCGGTTCGGGATGTCGGTGACGACCGTGCGCGTCTTGACGCTGATCGCGATGGTGTTCTTCGGACTGCCGCTGTGGGTCTACATCGTGCTGTGGGTCCTCATCCCGACGGAGCGCTGACGCCCGATGCGCCCGATGTCGGCCGGGGCGGCGAAGATGGTGTGATGACCGACGCGTCGACGGACTGCGTGCACCGTGTGCTCGAGCGGTTCGGTCCTGCCACGCAGGACTGGTTCCGCGGCGCGTTCGCGCGGCCGACCGACGCGCAGGGGGGCGCTTGGGAGGCGATCTCGAGCGGCAAGAACGCGCTCGTGGTCGCGCCGACCGGATCGGGCAAGACGCTGTCGGCGTTCCTATGGGCGATCGACCGGGTGTTCGCCGAGAAGGATGCCGCGCCCGCACCGCCCCGGCGGAAGGGAGTGGATGCCGCCGGCACACGCATCCTGTACATCTCGCCGTTGAAGGCGCTCGGTGTCGACGTCGAGCGCAATCTGCGCTCCCCGCTCATCGGCATCGGGCAGTCGGCGCGCCGGCTCGGGATCGCGGTGCCCGAGGTCACGGTCGGCGTGCGCTCGGGCGACACGACCTCGTCCGATCGACGCCGGCTCGTGGCCGACCCGCCCGACATCCTGATCACGACGCCCGAGTCGCTGTACCTCATGCTCACGAGTCAGGCGGGGCAGACGCTGCACGACGTGCACACGGTGATCGTCGACGAGGTGCACGCGGTCGCGGCCACCAAGCGCGGCGCGCACCTGGCAGTGAGCCTGGAGCGGCTGGACGCCCTGCGCCGGCAGTCGGAGCACGACGTCGCACCGGTGCAGCGGATCGGGCTGTCGGCGACGGTGCGCCCGATCGACGAGGTGGCACGGTTCCTCGGCGGCGCTCAGCCGGTCGAGATCGTGGCACCGCGGGCGACGAAGGCGTTCGACCTGAAGGTCGTCGTGCCGATCGACGACCTGTCGAACCCGCCGCCGATCCCGAACGAGGCATTCGAGCAGCCCGACCAGGACGCGCAGGACGATTGGTTCAGCGGCTCCTCGACAGGCTCGGGGAGCGGGGAGGCGACGGGATCGGTGTGGCCGCACATCGAAGAGGCGATCGTCGATCGCATCCTGCAGCACCGCTCCACGATCGTGTTCGTGAACTCGCGCCGGCTCGGCGAGCGCCTCACGGCCCGACTCAACGAGATCTACACGGCACACACCGGGGCGGAGCCGGTGCTCGCCAAGGCCCACCACGGGTCGGTGTCGAAGGAGCAGCGCGCCCAGGTGGAGGACGAGCTGAAGTCCGGTGCCCTGCGCTGCGTCGTCGCCACCTCCAGCCTCGAGCTGGGCATCGACATGGGCGCGGTAGACCTGGTGATCCAGGTCGAGGCGCCCCCGTCGGCGGCATCCGGCCTGCAGCGCGTCGGCCGCGCCGGCCACCAGGTGGGCGAAGTGAGCCGTGCCGCCCTCTTCCCCAAGCACCGCGGCGATGTGCTGCACACCGCGATCGTGACCGAGCGGATGCTGGCCGGCCAGATCGAGGCGATCCGCATCCCGCAGAACCCTCTCGACATCCTGGCGCAGCAGACAGTCGCCGCCGCGGCGATCAAGCCGCTTGACGTGGAGGGGTGGTACGAGACGGTCCGACGCAGTGCACCGTTCCGGACGCTCCCCCGTTCCGCCTATGAGGCGACGCTCGACCTGCTGGCGGGCAGGTACCCCTCCGATCGGTTCGCCGAGCTGCGCCCGCGCGTGATCTGGGATCGCGATCTCGGCGTGATCACCGGGCGACCCGGGGCGCAGCGCATCGCGGTCACCAGCGGCGGCACGATCCCCGACCGTGG
>NZ_JBKEAF010000106.1:0-5170 GCF_047971895.1 Microbacterium sp. | reverse complement strand
GTGGTCGTCGCTTCAGCTTCACCGCGCTCGTCGTCGTCGGCGACGGCAACGGACTCGTCGGGGTCGGCTACGGCAAGGCCCGCGAGGTTCCGCTGGCGATCAGCAAGGGCGTCGAGGAGGCGAAGAAGAACTTCTTCCGCGTGCCCCGTGCCGGTCAGTCGATCCCGCACCCGGTGCAGGGGGAGGCCGCCGCCGGAGTCGTGCTGCTGCGTCCCGCATCCGCCGGTACCGGTGTTATCGCCGGTGGTCCCGTGCGCGCCGTGCTCGAGTGCGCCGGCATTCACGACGTGCTGAGCAAGTCGCTCGGCTCGTCGAACACGCTCAACATCGTCCACGCGACCGTCGAGGCGCTCAAGCAGCTCGAAGAGCCGCGCGCCGTCGCCGCCCGCCGTGGCCTCGACGTCGACCACGTTGTGCCCGCGCGTCTGCTGCGCGCCGAGGCCGAGGCCGCCGCGGCGACCAAAGAAAAGGCAGGTGTCTGATGGCAGCGCGCCTGTAGGTAACCCAGATCAAGTCAAAGGTCAGTGAGTAGCAGTACCAGCGCGCCACGCTGCGCAGCCTCGGGCTGAAGCGCATCGGTGACGTCGTCGTCCGCGAGGACACGCCGCAGAACCGCGGCTACGTCAAGACGGTTGCGCACCTCGTGAAGGTGGAGGAGGTCGACTGATGGCCGACAAGGACGAAAAGGCAACGAAGGCCGAGTCGGAGGCGAAAGTCGCCGAAAAGAAGCCGGTCGCGAAGAAGTCCGCGTCCAAGTCCGACAAGGACGAGCGCGTTGCGGTACTGAAGATGCACCACCTGCGCCCCGCACCCGGTTCCAAGAAGGCCCGTACTCGCGTCGGTCGCGGCGAGGCCAGCAAGGGCAAGACCGCCGGTCGCGGCACCAAGGGTACGAAGGCACGCTCGCAGGTGCGGGTCGGCCTGGAGGGGGGAAACCTCAACCAGGTGATGCGCGCGCCGAAACTGCGCGGCTTCACAAATCCGTTCCGCGTGCAGTACCAGGTTGTCAACCTTTCCCGCCTCGCCGAGCTCTATCCGAAGGGTGGCGACGTCACCGTCGCCGATCTCGTCGCCAAGGGCGCGGTGCGCAAGAACGAGAAGGTCAAGGTGCTGGGCAACGGCGATATCGCCGTCAAGCTCAACGTCACGGTCGACAAGGTCTCGGGCTCGGCAGAGCAGAAGATCGTCGCCGCCGGCGGCACCATCAACTAGCCACTGGAACGGGGCCGGAGCGATCCTCCGGCTCCGTTCTCGTTCCGGGTTCGCCCCCCTTGGCACGGTGCGCCGTAAGACGCTGGGTTAAGCTGGTGTCTGCGCACGTCGTGCGCTGGAACCCTTTTTCTGGAGGCAAGTCCTTTGTTCAGCGCCATCGCGCGGATCTTCCGCACTCCGGATCTGCGCCGGAAGATCGGCTTCACCCTGGGCATCATGGCCCTGTTCCGGCTCGGCTCGCACGTTCCGGCACCGTTCGTCGACTTCCCGAACGTGCAGCAGTGCCTTGCCGCATCCTCGGGCGCGGACGGGCTGCTCTCACTCGTCAACCTGTTCTCCGGCGGTGCGCTGCTGCAGCTGTCGATCTTCGCGCTGGGCGTCATGCCCTACATCACCGCGGCGATCATCGTGCAGCTGCTGCGCGTGGTCATCCCGCACTTCGAAGCCCTCTACAAGGAGGGCCAGTCGGGCCAGGCCAAGCTGACGCAGTACACGCGGTACATCACCATCGCGCTGGCGCTGCTGCAGTCGACCACCCTCGTGACGGTCGCCCGCAGCGGCACGCTGTTCGGCACCGGCGGCCCGGCATCCTGCCAGCAGCTGCTCACCAACGACGCCTGGTGGGCGCAGCTGCTCATGATCATCACGATGACCGCCGGCACCGGCCTCATCATGTGGTTCGCCGAGCTGGTCACCGAGAAGGGCATCGGCAACGGCATGTCGCTGCTGATCTTCGTGTCGATCGCCGCCACGTTCCCGACCGCCATGGGCGCGATCTGGGTGGCGCGCGGCTTCGAGGTCTTCCTGCTGGTGCTCGGCATCGGGCTCGTGGTGCTCGCACTGATCGTCTTCGTCGAACAGTCGCAACGGCGCGTGCCCGTGCAGTACGCCAAGCGCATGGTCGGCCGGCGCACGTACGGCGGCACGAACACGTATATCCCGATCAAGGTGAATATGGCGGGCGTGATCCCGATCATCTTCGCCTCGTCGCTGCTGTACATCCCGGTGCTGATCGCCCAGTTCAATCAGCCCGCCGCCGGTGAGGAGCCGGCCGAGTGGGTCGTGTGGATCAACAACAACCTGACCACGGGCGACAGCGGTTTCTACATGCTGATCTACTTCCTGTTGGTCATCGGGTTCACCTACTTCTACGTCGCGATCACGTTCAACCCGGTCGAGGTCGCCGACAACATGAAGAAGTACGGCGGGTTCATCCCCGGCATCCGGGCCGGCCGGCCCACCGCCGAGTACCTCGACTACGTGCTCACCCGCATCACCCTTCCCGGCTCGCTGTACCTGGGTCTGGTGGCGCTCATCCCGCTGTTCGCGCTGGCGACCGTCAACGCGAACCAGAACTTCCCGTTCGGCGGTGCCTCGATCCTCATCATCGTGGGTGTCGGACTCGAGACGGTGAAGCAGATCGACGCCCAGCTGCAGCAACGACACTACGAAGGACTTCTGCGATGACGAATGCCCTGCCCGAGACCCCGACCGCCGCACGCCTCGTCATCGTGGGCCCGCAGGGCTCGGGCAAGGGCACGCAGGGCGTGCGTATTGCCGAGGCCCTCGGCATCCCGGCCATCTCCACCGGAGACCTGTTCCGCGCCGCCGTCAAGGACGGCACCGAGCTGGGTCAGCAGGTCAAGGCGGTCATCGAGGCCGGCGATCTCGTCACCGACGCGCTCACGTTCGCTGTGGTGCGCGAGCGGCTGCAGGAGGCCGGCGACGGGTTCCTGCTCGACGGCTTCCCGCGCAACCTCGGCCAGGTCGGTCTGCTCGACGCGTATCTCGCGGAGCGGGACGAACCGCTGACGACCGTCATCGAGCTGGGCGTGCCGCGCGCGGTCAGCATCGATCGGCTCGCAGAGCGTGCCCGTCAGGAGGGCCGCACCGATGACACCGACGAGGTCATCGCGAACCGGCTCGCCATCTATGAGCGCGAGACGGCGCCGATCCTCGACGTGTACCGCGACCACGGGCTGGTCGACACGGTCGACGGTGTCGGCTCGGTCGACACGGTCACGTCGCGCATCATGGGCGCGCTGGCGCGCCGTGGGATCGCGACGCAGACCGCTGCCTGACATGGCGCTGCGACGCGGGATCTACAAGACCCCCGCACAGCTGCGGGCGATGGTCGAGCCCGGGCTGATCACCGCCGCCGCGCTCGAGGCGGTGTGCGCCCTGGCCGCACCCGGGGTGACGACGGAAGAGCTGGATGCTGCGGCATCCCGTGTCATCGCCGACCGCGGCGCCCGCTCGAACTTCCAGCTCGTGCGCGGGTACCGCCACACCGTGTGCGCGTCGGTGAACGAGCAGGTCGTGCACGGCATCCCCGGCCCGCGCGTGCTCGAGCCCGGCGACATCGTGTCGATCGACGCCGGCGCCGAGTACAAGGGCTGGAACGGGGACTCGGCGATCACCATCGTGCTGCCCGATACGTCGCGGCCCGAGGTCGTGGCCGAGCGCGAGGCGCTGTCGCGGGTGACCGAGCGGTCGCTGTGGGCGGGCATCGCGTCGCTGGCGACTGCCCGGCAGCTGAACGAGGTCGGGGCGGCGATCCAGGCGTCGATCGAGGCGTCGGGGCACGACTACGGCATCCTGCGCGAATACGTCGGGCATGGCATCGGCCGCAAGATGCACGAGTCGCCGTCGGTGTTCAACTACCGCGTCAGCGATCCGGGGCCCGAGGTGCGCCCCGGACTGGTGCTCGCGATCGAGCCGATGGTCGTCATCGGCAGCGACGCGACGTTCGTCGAGGACGACGGCTGGACGGTGTCGACGATCGACGGCACAGCAGGTTCACACTGGGAACATAGCGTCGCCGTGCATGATGGAGGCGTCTGGGTGCTCACCGCCCCGGACGGAGGAGTAGCAGGGCTCGCGCCGTTCGGTGTGAGGCCGGTGCCGATCGGATAAAAAGGGGCAGAAAGTGGCAGCAGCAGCACAGCGGACGAACTGGTTCGCGATCTGGGTGAGCGTGGCCGTGGTGGCGGTGCTGGTCGTCGTGGGCGGAGTGGTCATCTGGCTGAACAACATGGCAGGCGGCCCGGGCGCCGCACCGCGGGGCGCGACTGTGAACGCCGAGACCGGGGCGATCACGATCGGCGACGGGGCCGACGAGGTCACGAGCTGGTTCGACTTCTACTGCCCCCACTGCCAGAGCTTCGAGGCCACGTATGGCCCGACGATCGAGGAGCTCATCGACGACGGCTCGATCACACTGCAGCTGCAGCCCATCGCACTCTCGAGCATGAACGCGGCGTCGGGCACCGAGTTCTCGGCGCGCTCGGCGAGTGCCCTCTACTGCGTGGCCGACGACAGCCCTGAGGCGGTCTTCCCGTTCTTCAAAGCGCTGTTCGCGACGAACCCGACGGGGCCGGGGCAGACCGACGACGAGCTGGCCGCGATGGCGGCGGATGCCGGTGCTCCCGGTGCCGCCGACTGCATCGCCGATGGCACGTACACGAAGTTCGCGCTGGCGCAGGCGGCCAAGCTGCCGCCGAACCCCGAGACCGGCAGCGCCGGCACCCCGACGCTGCTGATCAACGGCGAATACGTCCCGGTGACCGGCGACGTCGCCGCCGACCTCACCTCGCGCCTGGGCTGACCGTCCGCGCCCGCGGGCGGGCGCCCGCGTTTCTCCGAGACGTGCCCTGTGCGCATTCACCTGTGCGCTGCGCAGCGGCGTTTGCGCGCAGGGCACGTCTCACGCGGCGGAGGGTGCCCGAATGCCGAGCGCCCTCGACATGCGCTCCATTATCGGCCGGCGCCGCGTCGTGTGGATGTCACAGGCCCCCTAATGTGGAAACTCCGGCGCGTTCCTCCACTTGTGGAGGAAACGCCCGCGGCAGGCTGCGGGCTCGGGTTGCCGGAGGCATCCGCTATCACGTATGATTGGTCGTTGGTGCGTTGCGCTGTAGTCGGCGTGTCTCCGCACCATGCACCCCATCCACCGCAG
>NZ_JBKEAF010000029.1:0-2146 GCF_047971895.1 Microbacterium sp. | reverse complement strand
GCCCCCCGCGTGACCAGCTCGAGCAACGCGGTCGCTGCGGCGAGGTGGTGCCCGCGCAGCACGTTCTCGTCGGTGGCGGCGGCCGCGCTGAGGGCGGTCGACACCGCCGTGTCGTAGGCGAGGGCTGCGGCGCCCGTCCCACCGACGGCGACGCGCGCTCCCGTGCCGGTGCCGACCGCCGACGACGGGACGATCGTGATGCCGGCCGGCCCGCCCTTCGGCGAGCCGAGCGATTCGACGACCGACTGGTCGACGAACGACCCCTCGGGCCAGTACAGGTCGCTGCGGGCGGCGCCGATGTCGAGCAGGGCCTCGAGGCCGGGAAGCGTCGGGTCCGGGGGCGGCTCCGTTGCCGACGGCTCGGGCGACGGGGTGACCTCGGGGGAGTCGGTCGCCCGCAGATAGCTCTGCAGCGAGAGGGGCTGCAGCGGGGCGTCGACGCCTGCGGCCACCTGCGTCGCGACGTCGGCATCGCCGTACTGCAGCGCGAAACGGGTGTTGGGCAGTGCCTCGAGGCTCAACAACCACGCGACCGCCGACTCGGGTGCGGCCGTGCCCAGCACCCGGATCGATGCGGCGATCGCCGGGTCGACCGCGAGCACCGCGTCTGTGCCCGACACGGCGGCGAGCTGCTCGGTGAGTGAGCCGTCGGGCGCGGTGAGCGCCGAGAGCTCGTCGGCGGTGAGCACCCCGGCGGTGTGGGCGCCGGCGGTGATCGGCACGAACACGCCCACGGGCGTCGTGGTCCCGGACTCGCGGGGGACGATCATCACGCTCGTCGACACGACCTCGCCGCCCGGTCGCTGGTAGCGCGCCCGCAGCGGGTACACGCCGGGATCGCGGCCTTGCAGCACGGGGTCGTCCGCCGCGACGACGACCGCCTCGGTCGCCGAGCTCGTCGCCTCGAGAGCGGCGGCCGGCAACTCGGCGACGGGATTCGTCGACACTCCCGTGGTTTCACCGGCCAGCCATCGTTCGAGCATCGTGCGGTCGGTGATCGCGGTGTCGCCGACTTCGAAGACGAAGGTGCCCGCCGGCACCGGCACCGACGTATCGTTGGTGACCGTGAGCGACGCGGTGAGCTGCCCGCCCTCGATCACCACGCCGTTGCCGACCGGCGACAGGGTGAAGTGCGCGCCGCGGGGGGCGACCGGGCCCGGCGACGGCTCTGGGGCCGCGGCTGCGCTGGCCGGGCTGGCTGCGTTGGCCGGGCTGAGCGTCACGCCGACGGCCAGCAGCGCTGCGGCGACGGCACGCGCGACGATGCGGAGGCGTGCGGTCATGCCCGAGGCGGGGGAGGTCACTTCATGTGCGTTCTGCTCGAGTGCGATTCACGACCGCACGGTCTGGGGCGCTTTGTCTGGCGGCCCGATTCTAACGAGTGCCGCCTGTGCACCCGTGCAGGCAGGCGGTTGAATGGGACGGTGAGCGTGCGTGTGCTGCCCGAGCCCGACCCGGAGCGTTGCCGTGCGCTCGCCGCCGATCTGCGCGGCGCCGAGTTCGTGGCATCCACTCTTCGCGCTGCCTGGGGTGCGCGCGCCGACGATGCCATCGTGCGCGAGCTGCGCGGTCCGGCGCTGCGGGCGCTCGAGGGGCGACGCGACCCGCTCGCCGTGCTCGGGCGACTGTTCGTGCTCGGGGTGCCGCAGCCGCTGACCGACGTGGCGGCGGCGGTTCCGGCGTGCGGAGTCGACGGGCTCACGGCGCTGGGGCTCGTCGATGTGTCGGGTGCCGAGGTCGTGCCCGCGGCGCTGGTTCGGCCGCAGTCGTTCGGCGACGAGGCGGGAACGGTCGACTGGTGGATCGCCAGCGACCTCGACGAGCTGGCGCTGGGCGGGCCGCTGCCCGAGGACCACGTGCTCGGCGTCGGCGGTGCGTCGCTCACGCTGGCTGCGCTGCAGCTGCCGACACCGGCGCGGCGGGTGCTCGACGTCGGGACGGGATGCGGCATCCAGGCGCTGCGCGCCCTGCACCCCCCGGCCCCTTCACCCCTGACTGTCTCACCGACTGCCGCTTCGCCCCCCACCCCCGCACCCTCCACCTCCGCACCCCCCACCTCCGCACCGAAAACTCCTGTTCTGGCCGAGACAGGGTGTTCGGGGGCGACATCGTCCTGTGCTCCCCAGAACAGGAGTTTTCGGAAAGG
>NZ_JBKEAF010000003.1:0-3163 GCF_047971895.1 Microbacterium sp. | reverse complement strand
AGTCGTGTAACGGCTGCCGAAACCACTGAACGAAGGAATCAGAAATGACACTGACAGACCCTGTCGCAGTCATGCTGACCCGTCTGCGCAACGCGAACTCGGCGCACCACGAATCCGTGACGCTGCCGAGCTCGAAGCTCAAGACCCACATCGCCGAGATCCTCACCCAGGAGGGCTACATCGCCTCCTGGGAGGTCACGGACGCCCGTGTCGGTCAGAACCTGACGCTCACCCTGAAGTACGGCCCGAACCGCGAGCGGTCGATCGCCGGCATCAAGCGCGTCTCCAAGCCGGGTCTGCGCGTGTACGCGCGCTCGACCGAGCTGCCCACCGTCCTCGGCGGTCTGGGCGTGGCCATCCTGTCCACCTCCTCCGGTCTGCTGACCGACCGCCAGGCCGAGCAGAAGGGCGTGGGTGGGGAAGTCCTCGCCTACGTGTGGTGATCTGACATGTCTCGTATCGGACGTCTCCCCATCAGCATCCCCGCCGGAGTCACCGTGACCGTCGACGGTCAGCACGTCGCCGTCAAGGGTCCCAAGGGCGAACTCGCGCTCGACGTGGCGCAGCCCCTCGAGGTGAAGGTCGAGGACGGCCAGGTGGTCGTCTCCCGCCCCGACGACGAGCGCGAGTCGCGTTCGCTGCACGGGCTCACGCGCACCCTCATCAACAACAACATCATCGGTGTCACCGAGGGCTACTCGAAGGGCCTCGAGGTCGTGGGCACGGGATACCGCGTGCAGCAGAAGGGCGGCTCCGTCGAGTTCGCGCTCGGCTTCTCGCACCCCGTGCTGGTCGACCCGCCCGCCGGCATCACGTTCGCGGTCGAAGGCAACAACAAGCTCACCGTCAGCGGCATCGACAAGCAGGCCGTCGGCGAGGCGGCTGCCAACATCCGCAAGATCCGCAAGCCCGAGCCGTACAAGGGCAAGGGCATCCGCTACGCCGGCGAGGTCGTGCGTCGCAAGGCCGGAAAGGCTGGTAAGTAACAATGGCTGTGAAGTCGAAGTCCGACGCGCGTTCGCGCCGTCACGCACGTCTTCGCAAGAAGATCGTCGGCACGACCGTGCGTCCTCGCCTGGTCGTGACGCGCTCGTCGCGCCACGTGTTCGTCCAGCTGGTGGACGACAGCAAGGGCCACACCGTGGCATCCGCCTCCACCCTCGAGGGCGACCTGCGCGCGCTCGACGGTGACAAGGTCGCCAAGGCCCGCAAGGTCGGCGAGCTGGTCGCCGAGCGCGCCAAGGCCGCTGGGGTCTCCGAGGTCGTGTTCGACCGCGGCGGCAACCGCTACGCCGGCCGCGTCGCCGCGATCGCCGATGGTGCCCGCGAAGGAGGGCTGACCCTGTGAGCGAGGCAGCGAAGACCAACAATGGAGAGAACGAAGTGACCGACGCCACCGCGACCGAGGCCACCGCCACGGCGGCTGCCGAGGCGCCCGCCACCGAGTCGACGCAGCGCGAGCGTGAGCCCCGCCGCGGCGGACGCGAGCGCAACCCCAACCGGGACCGCAACTCGCGCGACCGCGGCGACAGCCAGTTCCTCGAGCGCGTCGTGACCATCAATCGCGTGTCGAAGGTCGTCAAGGGTGGCCGCCGGTTCAGCTTCACGGCTCTCGTGGTCGTGGGCGACGGCAACGGCGTCGTGGGCGTCGGCTACGGTAAGGCGCGCGAGGTGCCCCTGGCGATCTCGAAGGGCGTCGAAGAGGCCAAGCGCAACTTCTTCCGTGTGCCGCGCGTCGGCAACACGATCCCGCACCCGGTGCAGGGCGAAGAGGCTGCCGGCGTCGTGCTGCTGCGTCCGGCCGCTGCCGGTACCGGTGTCATCGCCGGTGGTCCGGTGCGTGCCGTGCTCGAGTGCGCGGGCATCCACGATGTCCTGTCGAAGTCGCTCGGCTCGTCGAACACGATCAACATCGTGCACGCGACCGTGACGGCGCTGAAGAGCCTCGAAGAGCCTCGCGCGGTCGCCGCGCGTCGCGGCCTGGACTACGACCAGGTCGTCCCGGCGATCATCGTGCGCAACGAGGCGAAGGCCGCGGCCGCCGCCGAGCAGAAGGCAGGTGCGTGATGGCCGAGCGCCTCAAGGTGACCCAGATCAACTCCAACGAGAGCGAGAAGCAGAACCAGCGCGACACGCTGCGCAGCCTCGGTCTCAAGCGGATCGGCGACTCGGTCGTCCGTCCCGACGACGCGCAGACGCGCGGCTACGTCAAGACCGTCGCCCACCTCGTGAAGGTTGAGGAGATCGACTGATGGCTGACAAGGCCGAAGAGAAGGCGACCGAAGAGGTCGCCGCGAAGGCGCCCGCGGCGAAGAAGGCTCCTGCGAAGAAGAAGGATGCTGCGGCATCCCGCCCCGGCGTGCTCAAGGTGCACCACCTTCGCCCGGTTCCGGGTGCGCACACCGCCAAGACCCGTGTGGGTCGCGGTGAGGGCTCGAAGGGCAAGACCGCCGGACGAGGCACCAAGGGCACCAAGGCCCGCAACACGGTGCGCGCCGGCTTCGAGGGCGGGCAGATGCCGCTGCACATGCGCACCCCGAAGCTGCGCGGGTTCAAGAACCCGTTCCGCGTCGAGTACCAGGTCGTGAACCTGGACAAGCTCGCGGAGCTGTACCCCAAGGGCGGCGACGTGACGATCGGCGACCTCGTCGCCAAGGGCGCGGTTCGGAAGAACGAAAAGGTCAAGGTGCTCGGCACCGGGGAGATAGCGGTTAAGCTGAACGTCGCTGTCGACAAGGTCTCCAGCTCGGCCGAGCAGAAGATCCTTGCGGCGGGCGGCTCCGTCAAGTAGCCGCGGTGAGGTAGCCCTCCGGGGCCACCCCGCACCGACCCGAACGGGTCACCCATTCCGTCGAAGCAGTACAGGAGGCGTCGTGTTCAGTGCGATCGCGAGGATCTTCCGCACTGCTGACCTGCGGAACAAGGTCGGCTTCACCCTCGCAATCATCGCGCTGTTCCGGCTCGGCTCGTTCATCCCCTCGCCCTATGTGGACTTCGAGGTCGTGCAGCGCTGCCTCGCCCCGATCAGCGGCGCTTCCGGCGACGGGGCGGCGGGACTGTATGCCCTGGTCAACCTGTTCTCCGGGGGCGCACTGCTGCAGCTGTCGATCTTCGCGCTGGGCATCATGCCCTACATCACCGCGTCGATCATCGTGCAGCTGCT
>NZ_JBKEAF010000004.1:0-69150 GCF_047971895.1 Microbacterium sp. | reverse complement strand
TCGACGAGGTCGATGAGGTCCGTGGAGCGTTCGCGCTGACGCAACAGCGACAGCCCGCTGTCGTTCATCGCCGTGAACGCGCCGTTGTACTCGGCAATCGCTTCTTCGTAAGGGTCAGGCTTCTTTATAGTGAGCTTCTCGATGCTGTCTCCAGCAGCATCCTTCAGATCGCCAGCCTGCTCGAGCATTTTGCTACGAGCGAGTCTTCCAACGTTGTCCGTAGCCTTGCCGAAGCTGTCAGCAAGCTTGCCGAATCCCGCCCTGACCTTGTCCGCCTTGAGCGATTCATCCATCCCGGTCCCCCGAACTCCGTTGCACCTCGGATCGCCAAGATCCGCTCACTTTGCGTGACATTCAGTGTCATCTCACCGCGTTCCCGACAGTTCTTGTCGGGAACGCGTTCTCGTTGCACAAACCGGCCATACGTGACGCAGTCGAGCGATGGAATGACATCGAATGCCACGACACGTCGACACCGGTACGGGATGTTCGTCGGCGAGGAAGCACGTCGGAACTGGATGGACGCACGATGGGCCTCCCCCGACGCCGCACGCCTTCCACTGCGCCTCCCGCTCCTCACTCGCGCTCCTCGAACGAAAAGTTGCGGCCGCCGGGCTCGGCCAGTGAAGTCGGTGGTATGCCGCCAGCGTGACGAACCCAGCGGCTCCCGGCCGGCACGAACACGCCCACTGTCAGCGCCGCCTCGGCGGCCGCAACGCACGATCCGCACGCCACTGCCCGCCCGCGCCCTCGGGCACATCGCTCGTCTTCGCGGCCCGGTCCTTCGACGACAATCGCAGCGACGACGAAGATCGCGATGATGCCGTTGAGATTCCACGCGCTGCCCGGATCGGCCGCAAGCCTCACCCCGATGAAGACGAACCCGCTCGCCGCCTAGGATAAATGCGTGACCAGCCCCATCGCCGACACCGTCGCCAACGCCCTCGCGACGCCCGATAGAGAGCAGCCGTTCGCCGCGCTCGGGCTCACGCCCGACGAGTACGCGCAGATCAAGAGCATCCTGGGTCGGCGCCCCACGAGCGGCGAGCTGGCGATGTACTCGGTGATGTGGAGCGAGCACTGCTCATACAAGTCGAGCAAGATCTACCTGCGGCAGTTCGGCGAGAAGGTCACCGCAGAGATGAAGGAACGCCTGATGGTCGGCATGGGCCAGAACGCGGGCGTAGTGGATGTCGGCGAGGGCTGGGCCGTGACGTTCAAGGTCGAGTCGCATAACCACCCCAGCTACATCGAGCCGTTCCAGGGTGCCGCCACCGGCGTCGGCGGCATCGTGCGCGACATCATCTCAATGGGCGCACGGCCGGTCGCCGTCATGGATCAGCTGCGGTTCGGCGCGATCGGCCACCCCGACACGGCGCGCGTCGTGCACGGGGTCACCAGTGGCATCTCGTTCTACGGCAACTGCCTGGGTCTGCCGAACATCGGCGGCGAGACCGTCTTCGACCGGGTGTACCAGGCCAACCCGCTCGTCAACGCGCTCGCGGTCGGCGTCATGCGCCACGAGGACATCACACTCGCCAACGCGAGCGGCCCCGGAAACAAGGTCGTGCTGTTCGGTGCGCGCACAGGCGGCGACGGCATCGGCGGGGCATCCATTCTCGCGTCCGAGACGTTCGACCCCTCGACAGGCTCGGGAAGCGGGGGCGGCAAACCCCGCAAACGACCTGCCGTGCAGGTGGGCGATCCGTTCGCCGAGAAGGTGCTCATCGAGTGCTGCCTCGAGCTGTACCAGGGCGACCTGGTCGAGGCGATCCAGGACCTCGGCGCCGCCGGCATCTCGTGCGCGACGAGCGAGCTCGCGGCCAACGGCAGCAGCGGCATGCGCGTCGAACTCGACCGCGTGCTGCTGCGCGACCCCACGCTCACGCCAGAGGAGATCCTCATGAGCGAGAGCCAGGAGCGCATGATGGCGATCGTCGCGCCCGAGAAGCTGGCCGCGTTCGAAGAGGTGACGAAGAAGTGGGATGTCGAGACCTCGGTGCTCGGCGAGGTCACCGGCGACGGCCGGCTGCAGATCTTCTGGCACGGTGCGGAGATCGTCGATGTCGACCCGTCGACCGTCGCCGTCGACGGCCCCGTGTACGAGCGGCCGGTCGCCTACCCGACCTGGATCGAGGCGCTGCAGGAGGATGCGGCCAGCGCCCTGCCCCGCACGACCGAGCCCGACGCACTGCGCGACCAGTTCCTGCGGCTCGTGTCGAGCCCGAACCTGGCCGACCCGTCGTGGATCACCGACCAGTACGACTACTACGTCATGGGCAACACGGCCCTGTCGTTCCCCGACGACGCGGGAATGATCCGCGTCGACGAGGACTCGGGCCTGGGCTTCGCCATCGCCACCGACGCGAACGGCCGGTACTGCCAGCTCGACCCGTACCAGGGCGCGCAGCTGGCGCTCGCCGAGGCGTACCGCAATGTCGCCGTCACCGGTGCGATGCCGGCGGCCGTCACCGACTGCCTCAACTTCGGCAGCCCCGAGAACCCCGAGGTGATGTGGCAGTTCGCCCAGACCGTCGAGGGCCTGTCGGACGCCTGCGTCGCGCTCGGCATCCCCGTCACGGGCGGCAACGTGTCGTTCTACAACCAGACCGGCGACACCCCGATCCACCCGACGCCAGTGGTGGGCGTACTCGGCATCATCGACGACGTCGCCCGGCGGGTACCCAGCGGCTGGCAGGACCCGGGCGACAACATCTACCTGCTCGGCGTCACCGCCACCGAGCTGAGCGGCTCGGCGTGGGCGGGCACGATCCACGACCACCTCGGCGGCCGCCCGCCGCAGGTCGACCTCGCGCAGGAGAAGCGCCTGGCAGAGCTGCTGCACGCGGCATCCCAGCAGTCGCTGCTCGCGAGCGCGCACGACCTCTCGGATGGCGGGCTCGCGCAGGCGCTCGCCGACTGCGTGCTGCGGTTCGGCGTCGGCGCGCGGGTGTGGCTCGACGAGCTCATCGAGCGCGATGGGGTGGATGCCGCGGCCGCCCTGTTCTCGGAGTCGACCGGACGCGTGCTCGTCTCGGTGCCGCGCGAGGACGACGTGAAGTTCCGGGGGCTGTGCGAGGGCCGCGGCTACCCGGTGCTGCGCATCGGCGTGACCGACGCGTCGCCCGCGGGCGAGAACGAGCTCGAGGTGCAGGGGCTGTTCACCCTGCCGGTGGCCGAACTGCGCGACGCCTCGCAGCGCACGCTGCCCACCGCCTTCGACCTCTAGACTCTCTGCATGGCGAACGACGACGAGTACGGCGCGTACAGCGACGCACGGCAGCGCCGCATCAAGATCACCGCCTGGGTCACGATCGTCGCGCTCATCCTCGTCGGCGGCGGCTTCACGGTCTTCGCGCTGCTGTTCGGCTGAGCCCGTCGCCGTGGCGGCGCTCCGCCTCGGCGAACGTCTCCTCCAGTGTGCGCACGGCGGCCTGATACTCGATGAACTGCGGGGGCGACACGCGCCCGCCCGCCGCCGGCCGCAGCCGTTGCGCCTCGCGCTGGGCCCGCAGGAACGCGAGCGTGGCGGGATGCCGGGGGTCGGTCATTCCGGGGTAGGACAGCACCTTCTCGGCGTCGACCTCGTACGGCAGCCACCGCGCGATGACCTCGTCGTGTGCGGCGTGCAGCTTCTCGACCGGTAGCGGATCAGCGCGTGACGACGTGCTGTACTGCTCGGCGGCGGCCTTGACCCGGGCGCGTTGCGCCCGCAGTTCGAGGGTTGCCGAGGTGTGCGCGCGTTTGGCGCGCTGCAGTTCGCGCTTCGCCTCCAGCGTCTGTGACGACATCATGCCCGAGCGCGAACGCTCGGCCCGGTGCTCGGCGCGTGCGGTGCGCGTGGCGGCACGAGTCTGGACGAGCGTGCGATACGCGCCCGCCTCCTGATGGCGGGCCGCGTCGAGCGCGAGACGACGGGCCCTGCGCCCCTTCATCGTCAGCCCCGCGTACGTCGCGGCGCCGACCCCGGCAGCGGCAGGGGCAACCCACCACCAGCCCGAGAGCACAAAGAGCACCGTCTCCACCCTGCAATGCTAATCCGCGCCGAAAAACCGAGGCGGTTACGATGGCAGAGTGGAGCTCGAGTGGCTGGGCAACTTCTGGTGGCTCATCTTCCCCGCCATGGCGTTCATGGGGGGCATCGGTCGCGCCTGGGAGCGCGCCGCGAAGCGGCGCCACCAGCGCCGACTCGAGGTCATCAAGGCCAAGGGCGAGCTGCGGGCTGCCAAGGCGAACCCGGTTGCGCAACGTGGGGATTACGCGATGGCCGCCGCGAGGGGCCCGTCCACAGCAGACGACGCGGGCACGAAGGCGCAGCAGCTCGAGCGCCTGTTCGCCGCCCACGACGAGGTCACGCGACGCTGGCTCGACTACGAGCTCGACGTGTCGAAGATCATCACCTACCCGGCCATGAGCGATGGCCGCCAGCCGCTGACCGCGGCCTTCCTGCGCGCGAAGAAGAAGGCCGACACCCTGCGACCCGACGCGGCGAAGGCGAAGGTCTCGGCCGAGCAGCTGGTCGAGTACCGCGAAGCGGTGACTGACTACGAGGTCGCGTTCGACGTCGCCGAGCGCGATGCGCGCCGACTGAAGGACTCGTCGTTCAGCCCCGAGGAGCGCAAGCGCCTCGACACGGCGCAGCAGCTGCTGAGTGTCGCCATCGACCAGGCCGCGACGCCCGCCGAACGCCAGGTTGCGTACCGACGGGTGCGGCAAGAGCTCGACGGGCTGCTGTGGCTGTCGGACGACGCCGTCGAGGTGCTCGAGAAGAAGGTCGCGCTGGAGCTGACGACGACCGAACCCGCCGCGCCGGACACCGCGCCCGACCCCGTGCGTCCGGCGAAGCCGCCGTCGTGGCCGGTGCCCGCGCGCCCGGCGAGCACCCCGCCCGGTCGCGTCGTACGCCCCAAATCGCAGGCCTGATCGGGTCAGGCCGCCTGCCGCGCGCGCGGCGCACTGGCGGTGAGCACCACGATGAGCGCGCCTGCGATGGCAAGCATCATCCACGCCCAACCGCCCATGTCGTCGAACTCGACCTTGTCGCTGGCACCGGCGACGACCGCCAAGAGCGCGCCGACACCGGCGATGCCGAGCATCTGCCCGGCCTGCTTCGACGTCGAGATGAGGCTCGACGCGAGCCCGGCCTTGTCGGGGGGAAGCGATGCGAGCGCCGTGACGCTGATGGGGTCGGCGATGAGCCCGAAGCCGAGCCCGAACACGAAGTACGGCACCATGATCGTCCACAGCGGCGCGTGCTCGGTCGCCCACAGCGCGAGGGATCCGGCGACGACCAGCAGTCCGGCGGCGATGAGAGCGCTGCGCGAGCGCCCGCGGGCGACGAGCCGCGCGGCGAGCACGGCGGTGATCAGCGCGCCGAGCGCCAGCGGGATCGTCATGAGACCGGCGATCGTGGCATCCAGCCCCCGCTCGGACTGCAGATAGAAGGTGTTCAGGAAGAGCAAGCCGGCAAGGGCGAGGTAGCCGAGCACCGCGATGCTGAGCGCGGTCGAGAAGCCGCGGTCGGCGAACAGGCCGACGGGAACGGCCGGATGCCTCCGGCGCAACTCGTACGGGATGAGCACCGCGATCGCGACCACCGTGACGGCGACCGCGACGAGCACGGTCGGCGACGCCCAGCCCAGATGCGGCCCCTCGATGAGAGTGAAGGCGAGCGCCGCGATGAAGAGCGTGGCGAGCGTCACACCCAGCGGGTCGATCGGGTCGGTGTGCTCGGCCTTCGACTCGCGTAGCAGCACGACGGCGAGCACGGTCGCGAGGGCGCCGAGCGGCACACCGGCCCAGAACACCGAGGTCCAGCCGAGGTCCTTCACGAGGATGCCGCCGAGGATCGGGCCAGCGGCGAGGGTCGCGGTGCCCGTGGCGGTCCACCACATGACCTCGACGGCGCGCTGCGAGCGGTCCGAGACGGCGGCCGTCAGCAGCGCGAGGCCGGCCGGGGCGATGAGGGCGCTGCCGATCCCCTGCAGCACGCGCCCCGAGATCAGCATCGGGATGCTGGGGCTCAACGCGCATACGACGGCCCCCGCGATCATGATCACGTTGCCGAGGATCAGGATGCGCTTGCGGCCGAAGCGGTCGGCCAGGGTTCCGGCGATCGGCAGCAGGCTGGCGAGGGCGATGATGTACGCGCTGACGACCCACTGCAACTCGCCCATGCCGGCGTGCAGCTCTTTCGAGATGTCGGGCAGGGCGATGTTGACGACGCTGCCGTACACCGTGTGCACGAACTCACCGAGACAGCACGCGATAGTGAGCCCCACCCGACCAGATCTCGCCATCTTGCGACGGTATCGCACGGGCAAGGTTAACCAGGGTGAGGGCGCCGGCGGTGAACTTGAAACTGCCCCGGCATACTGCGACGATGAGCGGTAAGGGGGAGACATCGACGACCGCTTCCCCCTGCTGACGAGACAGGAGTGGCATATGGATCTTTCTCCCCGCGAGATCGACAAGCTGTACGTCTATCAAGTCGCAGAGCTCGCGCGGCGACGCCGCGAGCGCGGCACGAAGCTGAACACCAGCGAAGCTCAGGCCCTGGTCACCGAGGCGATCCTCGAGGGCGCGCGCGACGGCAAGACCGTCGCCGAGTGCATGGAGCTCGGCAAGAAGGTCGTGACCGTCGGCGAGTGCATGCCGGGCGTGCGCGAGCGGGTCACGCTGCTGCAGGTCGAGGCGACGTTCCCCGACGGGACGAAGCTCGTCTCCTGCCACGACCCGGTCGGGGGCTGAACCGGTGTCATCCGACCAGACGGTGCGCGTCGTGCTCGTCGGCGGTCATGAGAGCGCCGAGGGCGCCGACCTGACCCGCTTCGCACTCGACGTCGAGGGAGCGATCGCGGCCAGCCCCGGTCGCGCGTTCCACAACACCGTCTCCGCGGCTCTCGCAGAGGGGCAGACCGTCGTCGTGGTCCCCATGACGTTCGGCCGCAACCCCACGATGGTCGCCGACACCGCGAAGACCCTGAAGTGGCTCGCAGCGAAGAACCCCGGGCGCCTCGCGCTCGCCGCCCCGTTCGGTCAGCTCGACCACCTCACGGCGTGGCTGCGCACCGCAGCGAACGCGGCGAAGCGGGACGACCCCGACTCCGCGCTGCTGATCGTGGCCGGCTCGTCGAACCCGTTCGACGAGGCCGAACTGCACCGCACCGCATACCTCGTGGCGACCCACGGGGCGCTCGACGAGGTGGGTGTGGCCATCGCCGACGACGACGCCGAGCTCGCGGCATCCATCGCTCGGCTGCGCCGCCTCGGCGCGGAGCGGATCTTCACGGTTCCCGCCGGCTTCGCCGCGACGCTGCCCGACGCGGATGCCGAGTTCGCGGGCGCACTGATGTCGGACGCGTCGGTGGTCCGCGTCATCCACACCCGGGTGCGCGAGGCGCTCGCTGCACTCGTCGACGGGCACGACGGCATCGACGACGGCCTCATGGCCGATCACGGCCACGGGTACGCGCACTCCCACGCGTTCGAGGAGGGCCAGGGCGGTCACACGCACTCCCACGGGGGGCACGCGCACTCGCATAACCACAACCACGCACACACACACGCACACTGACATCGGACCCGCAAGGAAGGAACGCCATGGCCAGCAGAAAGACCAAGGTCCAGCACAACGGCGACACGATCGAGATCAACGCCGGTCGGAAATCCGTCACCCTCAAGGTCACCAACACTGGTGACCGACCCGTGCAGATCGGGTCGCACTTCCACTTCTTCGAGGTCAACCCCGCCATGCGCTTCGAGCGCGAACAGGCCTGGGGCAAGCACCTCGACATCCTCGCGGGCACCGGCGTGCGCTTCGAGCCCGGCGAGACCAAGAAGGTCACGCTCGTCGACTACGTCGGCGGCCGACACCTGGTCGGCTTCAACGGGCTCGTCAACGGCGGGCTCGACGCGGCGCAGACCAAGGTCGACGCGATGCGGCGTCTCGGCGAGCGCGGCTTCGAGAACGGTGAACCGAACAGCAAGGTGGGCACGGCATCCGCTGCCGCGTCCAAGAAGGGGAGCAAGTAACATGGCCGTCGTCTCGCGTCAGCAGTACACCGACCTGTTCGGACCCACCGTCGGCGACAAGGTGCACCTCGCCGACACCAACCTCATCATCGAGATCGAGAAGGACTACGCCGCCGGCAGCTACGGCGACGAGGCCGTCTACGGAGGCGGCAAGTCCGCCCGCGACGGCATGGGCTCGGACCCGCAGTCGAGCCGTTCGCAGGGCTCGCTCGACCTCGTCATCACGAATGCCATCGTGATGGACCCCGTCATCGGCATCGTCAAGGCCGACATCGGTGTGCGTGACGGCCTGATCGTCGGCATCGGCAAGTCGGGCAACCCGCAGCTGCAGAAGGACGTCGACCCGCGGCTCACGATCGGCCCCGGCACCGAGGTGATCTCGGGCGAGCACCTGATCGCGACCCCCGGCGGCATGGACCCGCACGTGCACTTCATCTCGCCGCAGCAGGTGTATGCAGCGCTGTCGAACGGCATCACGACGCTCTGGGGCGGCGGCACCGGCCCGACCGACGGGTCCAATGGCACGACGTGCACGCCCGGCGCATGGAACATCCAGCGGCTGCTGCAGTCGTGGGACGACCTGCCCATCAACGTCGGCGTGCACGGCAAGGGCAACGGCTCGCTGCCGGAGGCTCTCGCCGAGCAGGTCGAGGCGGGCGCGGGCAGCCTGAAGGTGCACGAGGACTGGGGAACGACCCCGGCTGCGCTCGACATGGCGCTGACCGTAGCCGACAAGTACGACGTGCAGGTGTCGGTGCACACCGACTCGCTGAACGAGGCCGGCTTCGTCGAGAACACGATCTCGGCGATCGACGGTCGATCGATCCACGCGTACCACACGGAGGGCGCCGGCGGCGGTCACGCCCCCGACATTCTGAAGATGGCGGGCCAAGCCAACGTGCTCCCCTCGTCGACCAACCCCACCCTGCCGTACACGGTCAACTCCATCGACGAACTGCTCGACATGGTGATGGTGTGCCACCACCTGTCTTACGACATCCCCGAGGACATCGCGTTCGCCGACTCGCGCGTGCGTGCCGAGACGATCTCGGCCGAGACCGTGCTGCACGACCTGGGCGTCATCTCGATGTTCTCGTCGGACTCGCAGGCGATGGGACGCATCGGTGAGAACGTGACCCGCGCGTTCCAGACGGCGCACCACTGCAAGGAGCAGCGCGGCAAGCTGCCCGAGGACGCCGAGGGCAACGACAACTTCCGCGTGCTGCGCTACCTCGCCAAGGTCACCATCAACCCGGCGATCGCGCACGGCATCTCGGACTACGTCGGCTCGCTCGAGCCCGGCAAGATGGCCGACATCGTGCTGTGGCCGGTCGACTCGTTCGGCGCGAAGCCGAAGATGGTGATCAAGGGCGGCCTGATCAACTGGGCACTCATGGGCGACCCGAACGCGTCGCTGCCGACTCCGCAGCCGGTGTATTACCGGCCGATGTTCGGCGCGGTCGGTCAGACGCTCAACAAGACGCGTGCGACGTTCATGTCGAAGGTGTCGATCGACAACGGCGTTCCCGAGCAGCTGGGCCTGAAGAGCCAGACGCTGCCCGTGCGCCGCTCCCGCACGGTCGGCAAGAAGGACATGGTGCGCAACGACGCCACGCCCGACATCCAGGTCGACCCCGAGACCTACAAGGTCACCGTCGACGGCGAGCCCGCTCACATCGAGCCGGCCGAATCGCTGCCGCTCACGCAGCTGTTCTACATGGTCTGACCGGATGACGGTGTCAGAAGGCGGAGTCGCTCAGCTACTGGTCAGTCTGCAGCTGAGCGACTCCGCCTTCCCGAGCGGCTTCTACACGATGTCGCACGGGCTCGAAGGTTTCCATCAGCGCGGGCTCGTCGACGGCGACAGCGTCGGCGACCTGCTCGAGGACATGCTCGTCCGCACGGTCGGGCCGGGGGATGCGACCGCGCTCGCGCGGGCGCATGGCGCGGCCTCGCGACGGGAGTGGGATGCCGCGGCCGAACTGGACCGGCTGCTGCACGCGTCGAAGCTCAACTCCGAGCTGCGTGTGTCGAGCACGCGCAGCGGCCGGCAGTTGGCCGACATCGCCGCCGAGACGTTCGCGGGCACGCCCGGCGGAGACGACATCGCCGAGTGGGCCGGGCGCGTCAAGCGCCGGCAGACACCGGGGTGCCAGGCCGTCGTCACGGGTGTGATCTACGCGGCGACCGGTGTGTCGATCGAGCGGGCCGTGGCATCCGATCTGTTCGCCTTCGCCGTCAGCTACGCCGGCGCCGCCCTGCGTCTGCGCCTGACCGACCACCGCAGCACGCAGGTGCTGCTGCGACGCGTGCAACCCGTGATCGAGACGGTCACGGCCGACGCCCTCGTGCGCCCGGCGGCCGACATCGGCGGGTTCACCCCCGTCGGCGACATCATGTCGGCCGGGCACGAGCGCGCCGATGCGAGACTGTTCACCAGCTGAGCGACAGAACCAGAGAGAAGAGGACACAGATCATGAGCGACAACGTGCTGCGGGTGGGCATCGGCGGACCGGTCGGGACCGGAAAGACGGCGCTGGCCGAGGCGCTGGTGCCGATCTTCATCGCGGCCGGCCGCACCCCCGGGGTCATCACGAACGACATCTACACGCAGGAGGATGCGCACCACGTGCGGCGCGAGCTCGCCGGCATCCTCGACTCCGAGCGCGTGATCGGCGTCGAGACCGGCGCCTGCCCGCATACCGCGGTGCGCGATGACCCGACCATGAACCTCGCCGCGGGCGAGGAGATGCTCGAGCGCTTCCCCGAGATCGACACGCTCATCTACGAGTCGGGCGGCGACAACCTCACGCTCACGTTCTCGCCGGCGCTGGCCGACGTGTTCGTGTTCGTGCTCGACACCTCGAACGGCGAGAAGATGCCGCGCAAGCGCGGACCGGGCATCACCGACAGCGACATCCTCGTGATCAACAAGATCGACATCGCCCAGTACGTGCGCACCGACCTCGAAACGATGGAGCGCGATGCGCACGCGGTGCGCGACGGCAAGCCGGTGATCCTCAGCAACTCACTCGACGGCACCGGCGTGCAGGAGTTGTTCGACGCGATCATGGCGCGCTGGCACGCCACGCGGGGCGAGCTGGTCGCGTGACGGCCGCTCTGTACGGCGGCGCCCGCCTGCAACCCGCCCACTTCGAACCCGCACACGTGCCGATCGAGGTCGCGCGCTACGGCGTCGACCCGCACACACTGCCAGTGGGCAGCCCGGGCAAGGTCGGCATCCTCGAGCTGGGCTTCGAGCTGCGCGGCGTAGGCGACGAGCAGCGCACCGACCTGGTGCACCACTATCAGAAGTCGCCGCTGCAGATCATCAAGCCGCTGTACTACAACCCGCACCGGCCCGACATGCCGTACACGTACATCGTGGCGACCGGCGGCGGCATCCTGCACAACGACCGGCAGCGCACGGATCTCACGTTCGGGCCCGGCACATCCGCGCACGTGACGACGCAGGCGCACACCAAGGTCTACCGCATGGAGTCGGGGTACGCGACCGCGCTCGTCAACCTCGACGTCGCCGACGGGGCGTACGTCGAGTACCTGCCCGATCCCGTGATCCCGTATGTCGACTCGCGCCTGTACCAGCGCACCGCTGTGACCCTGCACCCCGGCGCGACGCTCGTGACCGGCGAGACCGTCTACGCGGGGCGGCTCACCCGCGGCGAGCACCACGACTACGCCGCCTTCGCGAGCGACTTCGAGGTGCGCCGACCCGACGGCTCCCCGGTCGCGTTCGACCGGGCGCGGCTCGTGCCGCACGACGGCGACGTCGCCGGGCCCGCCGTGCTGGGTGGTCGCGACATCGTCGCGTCGCTGTACGTCCTGACACCGCAGGTGAAGGCGGCCGAGGTGGCCGAGGCGCTGCACACGGCAGCCGCGACCGCCCTGGCCGGAGCCGAGGACGATGCCGCGCTGTTCGGCGTCAGCGTGCTGCCGGGCGACGCCGGTGCCTGGCTTCGGTACGTGGGCGACGACACGATCACCTCCGCGGAGGTGCAGCGGACTGCCGCCGCGGCCGCACACGAACTCATCACGGGGCGTCCGGCCCCGCTGATCCGCAAATGACACCGCCAGAGAGGGGACGACGATGACCACCGCCGACACCACCGCCGCGCCGAACCGGGGCCTCCAGTGGCTGCTGGGCATCCTGCACGGACCGTCGCAGATCTACTTCCAGCAGAACGTGTTCGCGGGCATCCTCATCTTCGCGGCCTTCTTCGTCGCCGACTGGCGCATGGGCATCCTCGCTATCCTGGGGGCGATCGGCGGGGCGATCGGCGGCCGGCTGATGGGCTTCCCGCTGTCGAACGTCGCCACCGGCATGCAGGCGTTTTGCGGCACCCTCGTGGGCGCGGCGGTGTTCGCGGCGCTCGGCGGCGAGCACTGGTACAGCTATGTGCTGGGCGTCGGCGGAGGCCTGGTCACCGGCCCGGTCACATGGGCGGTCAACGCGCTGTTCACCAAGACGGCACTGAAGAAGTACAACCTGCCCTACACGACGGCGCCGTTCGTGATCGTCGCGACGATCATCGCCCTCTCGACCCTGGCCCTCGCCGTCAAGAGCCCGCCGTCGGACTACTCGACCGAGCCGTGGTCGGCGTTCTGGACGTCGACGCTCACCAATGTGTCGCAGGTGGTGCTGATCGACAACACCTGGTCGGGGGCGATCATCCTGCTCGCACTGTTCATCTCGGCGTGGCGTGTGGGCGTCGCGGCCGTGCTCGGCAGTGTGCTCGGCACGGTCACGGCGATCATCATGGGCGAGTCGTGGTCAGAGATCGCCAACGGCCTGGCGAACTACTCGGGCGTGCTGACCGCGATCGCGCTGAGCGTGACGTTCCTGAAGAGCTCGGTCGCCTCGTGGCTGTACTCGCTGCCGTGGATCGTGATCACCGCGATCGTCACGCTGCTCATGCACCGCCTCGGGCTCGAGACCTACACGTGGCCGTACATCCTCACCACATGGGTCGCGCTGATCGTCGCGTTCTACCTGGGCGGGCTCAAGCGTTCGTGACGACGCTATATGGCGAACGAGACCGGATGCGCACTGCCAACGGCCTTTCGTCCTCGACGTGATCTGTTCGTTCGCGACCGGCTTTGTCGATGGTCGTGATCATGGCAGCGAGATCGCCATCCGTTCTGCCCTTTCCATCAGGTCAGGCTCTGGCAGTCAGGCGGTACTGCAGCTGCACACGGTGCCCCGGGGCGACGCCGTAGCGCCGGTCGAGGTCCATGATCTCGGGCAGCTCGTCGACCGTGACGTCTGCGAATCCGGCATGCGTGAGCATGTCGGCGGTGCGCTGGATGTCAGAGGCCTCCGCCAGCGGCAGGCGCGCCCGGGCCTCGGCGTCGTATGCGACACGGAACTCATCGTCGTGCGGGTTCGCCGCGGCCAGCTCTTCGGCGGCGTCGATCCCCTCGGGGTACCACAGCGAGTCGACGGCGACGAGCACCCCGCCCGGACGCAGCAGCTCGCGCCACGCGCGCAGCGCGTCGGCCGGGTCGCGCAGTGTCCACAGCAGATACCGGGCCGTGAGCGCATCGAACGAGCCGGCCGGGAACGGCGGGGCCACCGCATCGCCCTCGACGAACTGCGGTGCGCGCGACATCTCCTCCGCCTTGCGACGGGCCTCGGCCAACATGCCGTCCGCGAGGTCGACGCCGGTGACGGCGTACCCGAGCCGGGCCAGAAGCAGGGCGACGTTGCCGCTGCCCGTGCCGAGGTCGAGCACGTCGGCGGGTGCCGGCGGCAAGGCTGCGGTCCAGACATCCCCCCACACCTGCTCGGCACCGGGCCGCTGCTGCCGCTCAAGCTGGCTGGCGTCGTACTCGGGGGCACGAGCGCTCCAGTACGCGTTGATGCGGCTCTGGACGGGGTCGAGGAACGTGTCAGACATGGGCGTCCTTCTGGGCGTGATGCTCGTGGCCGATGGGCTCGGCGTGATTCGGGGTGCGGAACAGCAGCTGCAGCCGTCCGTCGTCCGCGGTGACCGGCTGGATGTGGATGCCGTAGACCGGCTCGATGATCTCGGGGCGCAGCACCTCGTCGATCGTGCCCGCTGCGACGACCCGTCCGCGGTCGAGCAGCACGAGCCGGTCGCAGTACCGTGCGGCGAGGTTGAGGTCGTGTAGCACGATGATGGTCGTGACATCCAGCTCGCGCACGAGCGAGAGCACCTCGTGCTGGAAGTGGATGTCGAGGTGGTTGGTCGGCTCGTCCATCAGCAGGTGGGTCGCCTGCTGGGCCAGGGCCCGCGCGATCAGCACCCGCTGCCGCTCACCGCCCGACAGATCGCCGACGTCGCGGTCGGCGAGGTGCTCGGCCCCGACGCGGCGCAGCGCCTCCGCGGCGATCTCGACGTCGTCGGCCGACGACCGCTGCCACGTGTTCAGGTGCGGGCTGCGCCCGAGCATCACGGTGTCGGTCACCGAGAGCGGCAGCTCGCCGACGGCCTCCTGCACGACGACGGCGACCTCGCGGGCGAGGTCGCGGCCGTGCATGCTGGCGATCGGCTGATCGTCCACCACGACCTCGCCGGCCGACGGCCGCAGCGCTCGGTACAGCGTGCGCAGCAGCGTCGTCTTGCCGCTGCCGTTGGGGCCGATGAGGCCGACGACCTCGCCCGAGCGCGCCGCCACCGAGGCGCCGTGCAGCACCTCGGTGTCGCCATAGGCGTGGCTGACGTGCTCGGCAGAGATCATGAGCCGTCGCCGAAGAACCCGACGATGCGCTCGAGCCCGTCCACCGACAGCGGGGTCGGCGGCTCGGTGAAGTTGAACAGCTGAGCGAGCACGTCGTCGTTCTCGAGCGCGCGCAGCGACTCGCTGCCGGGCAGGTTCGTCACTTCCTTGATCGCGGCATCCCCGTCGCCCTGATACAGGATGACGATAGCGTCCGGGTCATGACCGAGCAGCTCTTCGATCGACACCTCGAAGACCCGGTCGGCGGTGTCGGCGAAGACGTTCTCGAACCCGGCCGCCTCCACCTGCGGCTGCGCCATGGATGCGCGTCCGTAGGCGTAGAGCGGGCCGCCGCCGATCGACGGGTAGAGCACGGCGATGGTGCGCTTCTCGGCGCCGGCCGTGACCTCTTCCACGGCGGTCACCCGGCGCTGCAGGTCCGCGACGAGCTCTTCCGCCTCGTCGCTGCGGTCGAAGATCTTGCCGTACACGAGCACCTGTTCGTAGAGCGACTCGAAACTGGTGTCGCCGACCCCCGTGGCGCAGTAGACGGGCTGGATCAGCGCATTCGCTCCAGCGTCGAGCAGCCCTTCGCGGGTGATGCCCTCGGGCAGGCCGAGGGCGAGGTCGGGCTCTTCCGCGATGACCACCTCGGTGTTGATCAGCAGGTGGCCCGAGGCGTTGATGTTCTCCGACAGCGCGGGGATCTCGTCGATGCGCTTCGCGAGGTCGGGCGTGTAGTACTCGGCGGGGAAGCTCCCGGCGCGGGAGACGACGCGGTCGAGCACGCCGAGCCCGTCGAGGATGGTCACGGGGGCCGACTCGAGCAGGATGACGCGCTCGGGCGCCTGCTCGAAGACCACCTCTGCCTCGCAGTTCTGGACCGTGAGCGGGTAGGTCGTGCCGCCCGGCACCGGAATCGCGGCCTCGCCCGCCGCTCCGTCGGAGGGGACGGACGAGCATGCGGCGAGAACGAGGGTCAGGATGCCGAGCGCGGCGAGCGATCGTGTGGCGCGGGTCATGGGGTCTCTGCTTTCTGCGAGTGGTCAGGATCGGCGCGCGTACATGCGGCGCACGAGGATGAGCAGGAACGGAGCGCCGACGATGGCGGTGAGGATGCCGATGGGCAGCTCACGCGGCTGCATGAGCGTGCGGGCGAGCGCATCCGCCCAGATGAGGAACAGGGCGCCGAGCAGGGCGGAGACCGCGAGCATCCGCCCGTGGACGGCGCCCACCAGCCGCCGCGCGAGGTGCGGGATGACGAGTCCGACGAAGCCGATGGCCCCCGAGGCGGCGACCACCGCTCCCGTGCACAGCGCGACGACGACGAGCAGCTGCACGCGCACGCGGTCGGGCGAGACTCCAAGCGTGAGTGCCGTCTCGTCGCCCGCGGCGATCGCATCGAGGCGCCGTCCGTTCATGAGCAGCAGGGCGAGCGTGACCGCGACGACGGCGACGACGATCGCGAGCACGACGTCCCACCGGGCCAGCGAGAGCGATCCGAGCAGCCAGAACATCACCGATCGTGATCCCTCGGCCGAGTCGGAGGCGAAGATGAGGAAGCTCGTCGCCGCAGACAGTGCGTACCCGACCGCGACGCCCGACAGCAGCAGCCGCAGCGAGGTGATGCGCCCGCCCGCGCGCGCGATGAAGAAGACGAGCAGGGATGCGGCGAGCGCGCCGACGAAGGCGCTGAACGGCAGGGCGTACTGACCGATGCCCGCACCGAAGCCGAACAGGATGGCGCCGGCCGCACCGGTCGAGGCCCCCCCGGAGATGCCGAGGATGTACGGGTCGGCGAGCACATTGCGCACCATCGCCTGCAGCGCTGCGCCGCACAGCGCGAGCCCCGCACCGACGACCAGACCGAGCAGCACGCGCGGGATGCGCACGTTCCAGACGATCGCCTCTTCGGATCGCGACCAGGCGCCCTCGGCGGGGGAGCCGAAGAGGTGGTGCGAGACGATCTGCAGGATCGTGTCGGGGGCGATCGAGATCGGGCCTATGCCAATGGCCAGCACGGCGGAGACGAGTGCGGCGACGACCAGGCCCCCCGTCCACAGCGTCGTGCGCAGCTGCGCAGTGCGGACGGACTGCGCGAACGTCGGCGCCGGTGGCCTGCGTTCCCGTGTGATCGTCATGTCTCTCCCCCGTTGTTGCGACAATATCGCGCCTGTATTTCGCGCCGCAAACCCCCCTGCACTCCGGATGAGCCAGTGCCATGATGAGAGCGTGCCCTCACACCACGACGCGCTCCATGCGGCCGCCGCGCCGCAGGCCGTTGCCGCGGCGCTGGAGGCTCTGCAGGCGCGAGGCGAACGCGTGACGAAGCCTCGGCGCGTGGTCGTGACAGTGCTGGCCGAGCACCCGCAGCCGCTCAGCGCCGACGAGATCGCCGAGCTGGTCGAGCCGAGCGGAGTGCACCGTGCCACCGTCTACCGCACCCTCGAACGACTGGTCGCCGCCGGCGTCGCCAGCGTGCACACGGCCGCAGGGGCGGCACGGTATCACCTGAGTGTGAGCGATGCCGCGCACGGGCACCTGCACGCGGTGTGCCGATCATGCCAGCTCATCGTGCCGCTCCCGGTCGACGCGCTGCAGCCCGCGATCGCACGGGCGCGCACCACGACCGGGTTCGAGCTCGATCCCGCGCAGAGCGTGCTCTCCGGCCTGTGCCGGCGCTGTGCCACAGCGGTCTGAGCCGCGCGGCGCTGACCGTCAGAGCGCGCGGCCGAGGAGTAGTCCGGCGAGCGCGAGTGCGACGGTGAGCACCAGCATCCCGAACGCGTTCCACAGCGCCCGGCCGTAGGTGCGCTTCTGCAGCATGTGCACCGTGTCGACCATCGCCGTCGAGAAGGTGGTGTAGCCACCCATGACGCCGCCGCCGAGGATGAACAGCCACGACGCGTCCAGCAGCGACGAGTCGGCGAGGCCCGTCAGGAACCCGAGGATCAGCGATCCGGTCGCGTTGATGACGAACGTACCCCACGGGTAGCCGCTGGTGACGCGGCGGTTGACGAGGCCATCGATGACGAAACGCAGGGCAGCGCCGACACCGCCGCCGACCGCGGCGAGAAGGAAGACGCCGGCGGTCACGAGGTGGCCCCCTTCGGTGCGGAAGCTCTCGGGACGGCGATGCTCGCGAGCCAGATGCCGAGGGCTGCGGCGACGAGGCCGAGCACGACACCGAGGATGCCGTAGCCGACCGCGAGCGGCGGCTCGCTGCCGAGCAGGGTTGCCGTGTCGGTGGCGAACGAGCTGTAGGTCGTGAACCCGCCCATCATCCCGGTGCCGGCGAACAGACGCCAGTCGCGCTGCGCGGGCGTCTCGGGGCCGCGCCGCGCGAGTGCGGTGAGCAGGAACCCGAGGATGAATGCACCGCCCAGGTTAGCGATGACGATCGCCCATGGTACGCCCGTCTTCGCCCACGGCAGCAGCAGCTCGAGCACGAGCCGCCCGGCGGCGCCGAGCGCGCCGCCGAGGAAGACGTAGAGGATGAGCCGCGGCTGCGTGAACGCGGGTCTCGGGTTGTGCCGTGCGCTGTCGTGCGCATGCTCCTGGACTGTCACGCGTCCATCCTGGCAGAACCGGGCTTGACCTGCCGCACATGGTGAGTTGGTCGACCAAGACACCGAGCTCGCCGCCTTCCACCGCATCAACCCGGCCACGGCCGCGAAGGGAGTCGCAGAACGCGACACGTGGATGTCTGGCGCACCCGTAGACCGAACGACGGATGCCGCGGCCCCGTACGTGGGCCGCGGCATCCGCGTATCAGGCGTCGGGTCAGCCGGTGAGGCCGGCCACGAACTCCTGGTTGCCGTCCATCCACTCACGAACGATGTTCGTGAAGTCGCTTGGGACGTCCTCGTGGTTGTACATGACGTTCTCGAGCGAGAAGAGGGTGTCCGAGTCCATCCGGAAGTTCTTCAGCCACTCGTTCACATCGGGGAACTCCTCGGCGAACGACGTGGTCGCGAACGTGTGGATCGACTCGGCGTCGCCCAGCGTGCCCTCGGGGTCTTCGAGGTCGCGGATCGGGAACGCGTCGTAGGCCCAGTGCGGGCGCCACAGCGTCACCACGATGTCGTCGTCGGCGTCGATCGCCTTCGACAGCTCGGCGAGCATCGCAGGCGTCGACGAGGTGATGAAGTCCATGCCCTCCAGGCCGTAGGTCGGGATGACCACGTCCTGCGTGGCGGCCGTCAGACCGGCGCCCGGCTCGATGCCGACGATACGGTTGCCGAAGGCCTCCGCGTTGTCGGCAAGCTCGGTGAGCGAGGTGATCGGCGCGCCGTCGTTGACGGTCATGGTGAGCTTCGCGTCGTCGTTCCACGAGCCGAGGTCGACGATGTCGTCGCCGTACTGCTCGAAGTACTCGGCGTGGGTCAGCGGGAGCCAGCCGTCGAGCGCGAAGTCGTAGTCGCCGTTGGCGACGCCGGCGAAGACCGGGCCGGCATCCGCGTACTCGAGGTTGACGGTGTAGCCCTGGTCCTCGAGCGCGAGCTTCCACAGGTAGGAAGCCGCTTCGCCCTCAGGCCAGCCATTGAAGACGCCGATGGTGATCTCGCCACCGGCCGCGTCGCCTCCGGTGTTGTCGTCGTTGTCGTCCGTGCCGGTCGAGCCGCTTGCGCAGCCCGCCAGCGCGACGGCGGCCACGGCGCCGAAGGCGATCGTGGTCAGCAGGTGTCGCTTTCTCATGGTCATTTCCTTTTCTCCCGCGTTTGCTGTGTTCACGGGTGTTGGGGAGGCCCACGGGTGTCGCGGGCTGTTCGACGCGGGGCGCCGAAGTCTGTGTCTAGGCTCGCGCCGGTTCCGGCTCCTCCTGTCCGGTCGGCTGCTCGTCAGCGGATGCCGCCGTGCGCTTGCGGCGGGGCTTGCCGGTGCCGGCGAAGGCGCCGGTGACGCGGTCGAGGATCATCGCGATGATGACCACCGAGAGACCCGCCTCGAACCCGAGCGCGATGTTGATGCGGCTGAGCGCCTGGATGATGTCGGCGCCGAGGCCGGGGGCGCCGACCATGCTCGCGATGACAGCCATCGACAGCGAGAGCATGATCACCTGGTTGACGCCGGCCATGATCGACGGCCGTGCGAGCGGCAGCTGGATCTGGCGCAGAATGCGACCCGGCGTCGCGCCGAACGCGTTGCCGGCCTCGACGACTTCGGCGTCGACGCCGCGGATGCCCAGTTCGGTCAGACGCACACCGGGGGCGATCGCGAACAGGATCGTCGCGACGATGCCGGGGACGACGCCGACGCTGAACAGGAAGATCGCGGGGATCAGGTAGACGAAGGCGGGCATCGTCTGCAGGAAGTCGAGGATCGGGCGCACGATGGTCGACACCGCCTGCGAGCGGGCGGCCCAGATGCCGAGCGGAATCGCGATCACCACCGCGATCACCACCGCGACGAGGGTGAGCGAGATGGTCTCCATCGCGTTCTCCCACTGTCCCATCGCCCCGATCAGCAGCAGTCCGATGACACTGCCGATGGCGAGCTTGTAGCCCTTCGCGAGCCAGGCGATCGCCGCGATGACGACGATGACCACCCAGAACGGGGGGGTGAGGAACAGCCAGGAGACGCCCGTGTACATGCCGCCGAAGATGGCGGCGATGACATCGAAGAAGGGGCCGAAGACGTCGATCACCCAGTCGATGAAGTCCGAGACCCAGCGACCGATCGGAATGCGCAGGAAGTCCTCCGTGCCCATCAGCTCTGCCCTCCTTCGCTCGTGGCCGGTTCGAGCACGTCGTACTCGTCGACGATCTCGAGGACCGTGGACGGGATGATCGGGGTCTCGCGCGTCGTGGCGGGCACGTTGCCCAGGGCTGCGAGCAGCGTCACACGGGGGATCACGCCGACGAGGCGTCGATCGCCGTCGACGACGGGCAGTGCGTGTGCCGACCCGATGGCGTATTCGACGATGTCGGTGAGCAGGTCGTCTGGGCCGACCGCGTGGGGCACGTCTTCGACGATCGCGGCGAGGTCGATCTGACCCGCCTTCGCGGCACGGATGACGGCACGGTCGGTGACCTCGCCGACGAGGCGCAGACCCTCGACCGCGAACACGGCGCTGGCCTGGTACTCGCGCAGCACGCGCAGCGCACCGCGCACACCCGCGCTGAGCGGCACGGTGAGATAGGGCGGCTCCATGACCGCGGCCGCGGTGAGCACGCGAGCGCGGTCGACGTCCTGCACGAACTGCGCGACGTAATCGTTGGCCGGGTCGGTGAGGATCTCCTCGGGGGTTCCGTTCTGCACGATGCGGCCATCGCGCATGACGGCGATGCGGTCGCCGAGGAACATCGCCTCATTGAGGTCGTGGGTGATGAACACGATCGTGCGTCCGAGCTCCTGCTGCAGCTCGACGAGCTGCTCCTGCATCTCGCGGCGAATGAGTGGATCGAGCGCAGAGAAGGCCTCGTCCATGAGCAGGATGTCGGTGCCCGCCGTGAGGGCGCGGGCGAGCCCGACCCGCTGGCGCATACCGCCCGAGAGCTCGTCGGGCATCGCGTCCGTGCGATCTCCGAGACCGACCTTGCCGAGGATCTCGCGGGCCCGTTCGCGACGTTCGGTCTTGCCGACGCCCTGGATCTCGAGTGCGTAGGCCGCATTGTCGAGCACGGTGAGGTGCGGCAGCAGCGCGAAGTGCTGGAAGACCATCGACATCGAGCGGCGGCGGATGGCGCGCAGCTCGGCGGGCCGGGCGGTCGTGACATTCGCCCCCTGCACGATCACCTCGCCGTCCGTCGGCTGCAGCAGCCCGTTGAGCATGCGGATGATCGTCGACTTGCCCGAGCCAGAAAGGCCCATGATCACGAAGATCTCGCCGGGCTGCACGGTGAAGCTGGCGTCGATGACGGCGGCGGTGCCGGCATCCGTCACCTGCGCCCGCGTCTCTCCGGACTTCAGTCGCCGGACGGCACCCTGCGGGTTGCGCCCGAACACCTTGAACAGGTTCTTCGCCTCGACGGCGGGTTCGGCTGTGTTCACGTGCCTACCTCGGCGGCCGTGCGTGAGCCGCATCGGTTGCGCCCGGGTCGGGACCATCGGCGCCGCAACCGCCGAATACGTCGCGGGACTGCTGCACTCCAGCGGCGTACATCGGGTCCGCCGCCCAGACCTCCAACCGTACGTCCGTCCGAAACCCGAGATCCCCCGATCCCGGCCAGACGACCGCGGACTGGTCGTTGAAAGGCCACGAAGGCCTTTGTCGACGTTACCTGGGTTTACAGCGAAGCGCAAAGCCAGCCATCGTTCAGCGCAGCGGCACGGGCGAGCCAGCAGCTTCTCCGGCGCAGAGCCGACGACCTGGCCCAGGTTCGTCAGGTCCAGCCCGAACGTGGGCCCCTCCGCTGGCTGAGCCCGCGCATGAGCGCAGGCTATCCGCCCGCGGCGGCCGTGTGATGCCGAATCACCTCGGCAACCACGAAGTTGAACCACTTCTCGGCGAACTCGGGATCGAGGTCGGCATCGACGGCCAGGCGACGCAGCCGTGCGATCTGCTGCTCCTCACGTGCCGGGTCGGAGGCCGGCATCCTGTGCTCTGCCTTCATCAGCCCAACCTGCTGCGTCGCCTTGAAGCGCTCGGCAAGCATATGGATGAGGGCGGCATCGATGTTGTCGATGCTGCCGCGCAGGCGCAGCAGCGTGGCCTGGGGATCGTCTCGCGCGGTGTCAGTCATGGGGGCTCTCCTCGCGAAAACACTACCCGGCAGACGCTGAGCCCTAGAGTGTGACCATGACTGATGCCGTGAATGAGCCGTCGGGCGCGGAGTCGACTGTCGGCACGACCCCTCCGCCGGCTGCCGAAGCGCCCCGCCGCACCATCTGGACGAACCTGAGCAACCCGTTCGCCCTGGGGTTCTTCGTCACCCTGGGCGGCCTCGTCGCCTTCACCCTCGGACTGGCCATCTCGAACCTCGCCACCGTCATCATCTATGTCGTGTTCGCGCTGTTCGTCGCGCTCGGACTCGACCCCATCGTGGGGTGGCTGGAGAAGAAGAACATCACGCGGGCGTGGGGGATCGTCATCGTCTATCTGGCGTTCGCCATCGTCTTCGTCAGCATCCTGCTGCTGATCATCCCAACGGTCGTCGACCAGATCGCGCAGTTCTTCAAGGACATTCCGCGTACCATCAGCGACTTCCAGCAGTCCGACGTCTATCACTGGCTGCAGGACAACTTCGGCGACCAGGTGGGCAACGTGCTGCACGAGGTGCAGAAGTTCCTCACCGACCCGTCGAACATCGCCTCCATCGGCGGCGGCGTCTTCCAGTTCGGCGTCACCGTCGCGACGACCATCTCTGGTCTGATCATCGTCCTAGTGCTGAGCCTGTACTTCCTCGCGTCGATGCCGACGATGAAGGCGGCCTTCAACCGCATCCTCCCCGCGCGCAACCGGGCCCGCGCGGCAGGGATGACCGACGAGATCACCGAGTCGATCGGCGGCTACCTCATGGGCATGGTCATCCTCGCGTTCTGCAACGCGGTCATCGCGCTCATCCTGCATCTGGCGATCGGCCTGCCGTTCCCCGCGCTGATGGCCGTCGTGGCGTTCTGTATCACGCTGATCCCGCTCATCGGGTCGGTGCTGTACTGGGGCATCGCCACCGGACTGGCGCTGTTCACCGGCTGGCTGCCCGCGCTGATCTTCGCCGTTCTCTACCTCGTCTACATGCAGCTTGAGGCGTATGTGCTCACCCCGCGCGTCATGAACCGGGCAATCTCGGTGCCCGGGTCGCTCGTGGTCATCGGCGCGCTCGTCGGGGGCACGCTGCTGGGCCTGCTCGGGGCGCTCGTGGCGATCCCGGTCACCGCGTCAATCCTGCTGATCGTGAAGCAGGTGCTGATCCCCCGCCAGGACGCGAAGATCTAGCCGGCCCGAACCCTCACCGCAGCGCCAGCAGGCAACTCGGCGACGGTGCCTCGACACGGTGTCGCGCCCGGCCCGGCACACCGGTGCGCTCGTCGAGCGGCAGCTCGACGACGGTGTCGGAGCGCTGGCCCGCAACCAGCAGCGTGTCGCCGGCGACGAGGTGGTGACGCGGCCAGCCCACATCGGACTCGACGAGCGCGACCGCATCGAGGCTCTCTCCCGCTCCACGCACTCGTAGGGTGGCGACGGTGTCGGTGCCGCGCAGTCCGGCATAGAGGAAGCGCCCGTCACCGGATGCCACGAGCTCGGCCCCGGCATCGCCGATACCCGCAGCCGGCGATGTCGCCGTTCCCGAGAGCAGTCGCCACCGGCCGTCCGGTGCGGGTGCGAGCACGAACACCTCGCAGGTGAACTCGGTCACCACGTAGAGGTGCCCGCTGGGGTGCACGACCAGGTGCCGCGGACCGCTGCCGCGCGGAAGCGAGACCTCGTGGTCGAGTTGCAGGTCGGCGCCCGGGCGCCAGATGCGCACGAGATCGAAGCCCAGGTCGGTCGTCGCGATGCGGCCGTCGGGGAGAAAGGCGGCGGCGTGCGCACGAGACGATCGTTCGGCCTCGGGGACGGGATAGGGGTCCGCGGCGGAATCGGCGATCGACGGGGTGGACGGGCGGCCCGTGGCATCCACCGTCATTCGCACCACCCGGCCGTCGCCCCAGCACGACGCGATCAGCGAACCGCCGTCCGGTGCGACCGCGACATGGCACACGAGCTCACCCGCCGGCACCGACATGCCGAGAGCGGCATATGAGCGGTCGCCCGTGCGGCGGTAGGCCTGCACGGCCCCGGCGCCCTCCCGCGCCGCGTACACGATGTCGAGCACGGGGTGCGCAGCGACCCAGGACGGCGAGCCGGATGTCTCGATCACCGCACCGGGCAGGCTCAGTCCGTCGCGGGTGCGCTCAAGCATCCCGATTCCGGTCGCCCGACCATCCATATCGGCGGTATAGCCGCCCACGAGCACTCTCATGCCGCACCACCCCCACGCCGAAACGCCTGTTCCGGCGACAACAGGACAGACCCGGCAGTGCACGGCCTGCCTACGCCAGAACCGGAGTTCTCGGGAAGGGGCACAGCGCTGGCGGCCACAGGGAAGGGCAGCACAGGTCGTTCAGACGAGGTCGCGGCGCACGACCACCGCATCGCGTTCGGCACCGACGCCGATCACCGAGATGTGCGTGCCGCTCATGGCCTCGAGCGCCAGCACGTACTCCCGCGCCTCGACGGGCAGATCGTCGAACGTGCGGGCACCGGTGATGTCCTGCGTCCAGCCGGGGAGGTACTCGTAGATCGGCGTGGCGTGGTGGAAATCGGACTGGCTGACGGGCATCTCGTCGAACCGTTCACCGTCGACGTCGTAGGCCACGCACACCGGGATGCGTTCGAGCCCGGTGAGAATGTCGAGCTTCGTGAGCACGAGGTCGGTGAGGCCGTTGATCCGCGTCGCGTAGCGGGCCATGGGCGCGTCGTACCAGCCCACCCGACGGGGGCGGCCGGTCGTCGTGCCGAACTCGAAGCCTCGCGAGCGCAGCCACTCGCCGCTCTCGTCGAACAACTCGGTCGGGAACGGGCCCGAGCCCACCCGCGTCGTGTACGCCTTGACGATGCCGACGATGCGGTCGAGGCGGTTGGGGCCGACGCCCGACCCGGTGGCCGCGCCGCCAGCGGTCGCCGCCGACGAGGTGACGAACGGATAGGTACCGTGGTCGACGTCGAGCATCGTCGCCTGACCGCCCTCGAACACGACGACCTCGCCGGCGTCGAGCGCGTCGTTGAGCAGAAGCGAGGTGTCGGCGACCAGCGGGCGCACCCGGTCGGCGTACGACAGAAGGTCGTCGACGATCTCGTCGCACGTGATCGCACGCCGGTTGTACACCTTGAGCAGCAGGTGGTTCTTCTGGTCGAGAGCACCCTCGACCTTCTGCCGCAGGATGTTCTCGTCGAACAGATCCTGCACGCGGATGCCGACGCGGTTGATCTTGTCGGCATAGGCGGGACCGATGCCGCGACCGGTGGTGCCGATCTGCCGCTTGCCGAGGAAGCGCTCGGTGACCTTGTCGAGCGTGCGGTGGTAGTGCGTGATGACGTGCGCGTTCGCGCTGACGCGCAACCGCGACGTGTCGACGCCGCGCGCCTGCAGGGCTTCCAGCTCGGCGAAGAGCACTTCGAGATCGACGACGACGCCGTTGCCGATGACCGCGTTCACGCCGGAGGAGAGGATGCCCGACGGCAGCAGGTGCAGCGCGTACTTCTCGTCGCCCACGACGACCGTGTGGCCGGCGTTGTTGCCGCCGTTGAACTTGACGACCCAGTCGGTGCGCTCGCCGAGCAGATCGGTGGCCTTGCCCTTGCCTTCGTCGCCCCACTGCACGCCGACGATCACGATCCCTGGCATCACGGCCCTCTCGTTGGGTTGCACTCCATCCTATCGACCGGCCTGCGCATCGACCGCACCGACGGTCAATCGTGTGGTTGGTGTGGAATGCACTACGCGCAGGCCCACCGTGGCCCTCGCGTTCGTCGCGGCAGTAGCCGCCTTCATATGCGCGTCAACGTATATGGCCGTCACGGGGATCGTGCACAACGTGCGTCTGCGCAGCATCCCGCTCCCATCGGAGGCCGAGCCGCTCGCCTGATCGAACGAGATCCTGCACCTGGTCGGACCGCTGTTCGTGGTGCGTGCCAGCCCGTGCCGATGCTGACACGCGTCACCGTGCTCGACCCCGCCTTGATCCGACTCACACCCTCCGTTCGCGCCACCTCACGTAGACGAGCAGCCCGCCGAGCATCGCCATCAGCAGCCCGGTTCCACCCGCCCACAGGGGCAAACCGCTCGCACCGGTCACCGGCAGATCGTCGATGAATGTGTTGTCGAACGCCACGGCGACGGGCGTGTCATCCACCAGGACGAACACCGCCTCGGCGATCGTCTCGCCGTCGACGGTCACCGCCGTGGCGTCTGCGCCCTGCGCGTTCGTCTCGGTGATGGTGCACTCGGCCCCGCGTGGCAGGTCCGTGTAGCTCACGGTCTCGCCCACACGGATCGCGAACGTCTCATCGAGCACCGTCAGCGGCTCGGCCTGCTCGAGCACGCACATCGCGCGCATGTCGAAGCTGAGCGGGCGGGCGTCGTCGGCGCCGCTGCCCGAGAGCGTCTTGGTGACCTCGAACCCGCCGTACTCGAACGTGTTCGTCGCGGTGAGGGTCAGCAGTTGCAATTCGTCGTCGATCTCGATGATCGCCGCGTCGTCGTAGCTGCCAGCGCTCACCGCGGTTTCGGTCGCCCCGCCGGTCTCGGTCTCTTCGATGAAGCAGTGCGTGCCCAGCGGGAACACGCTCACGTTGCCGTCGGCGTCCACGAGCGACACGGTCTCACCGGCGCGTAGCGTGTACTCGGCCGAGTGCAGGGTGACCCGTGTGCCGTCGACGTCGAGCTGGCAGGTGGCGAGCACCGTGAACTCCGCCTCGGTGGCCCAGCTCTCCTCGGCGGCGGGTCCGTCGATCACCTTCTCGATCGCCGCGGTGCCGCCTGAGAAGACGTTCACGAACCCGGCCGTGACGGTCACCGGCCCGTTGTCGGTCTCATCAGGAATCTTCACCCGGATTGGCGGCGGCGGCGCGTCGGCACCGCCGTCGTTCATCTCGGTGGCGAAGCAGTCCGCACCGACCGGGATGCCGGGGATCGGGTCGGACACCAGGGGCTCGCCCGTGCCATCGCCCGTGAGTCGGATCTGCTCATCGATGACGGTGGCGCCCTCGTAGGTGCACACCACACCGAAATCGAATGGGCCGTCCGACAGCGTCGGCACACCCGGGCCATTGACCTCCTTGAGCACCCGCAGGGCGCCGGTTCGGAAGTCGTTGGTGACGGTGACGACGGATGCCTTGGCCGTCTTGTCGCCGATCGTCACCGTACCGTCGCGCGGGTCGGTGGTCGACTCGGTGGCGCCTCCATCGTCGGTCTCGGTGACGACGCACTCCGTGCCGTGCGGCAGATCGGTGATGGTGAGCTGTCCGCCCGCCGTCAGCGTGGTCGTGCCCGAGTAGATCGGGTTGGTGTCGGCCGAGTCCAATCTACAGACGACCTGCACGTCGAAGGTCCGGTTGACCCCCGAGGGCGGGGTACCCCCGGTGCCGGTGACAACCTTCTTGACGACGAGGTCGTTGACGTCGTATACGTTCGTGGTCGTGACCACGAACCCGGTGGCGGCTCCGACGGGAACAACGACGGTCGCCGAAGGCCCCGGCACCGGTGGGCCGCCATCGACGGTCACGGTCGTATCGTCGGCCGTTCCCGCATCGGTCTCGGTGATGAGACACTCGGCGCCGGCGGGCAGGGATTCGAACGCGGCGGTCGCGTCGGGTGCGAGCGAGAACTCCTCGTCAAGGACGGGCTCGTCCAGGAACGTGCACACGGCGCTGAAGGTGAACTCATCGGTGCGCTTGATGCCCGAGCGATCGGCCACGCGCTTGGCGACAGTGAGCCCACCGAGGCTGTACACGTTGTCGACGCTCACCCGTGCCGTGCCCGGGATGCCCGAGGCCTGAATCTTCACGGGACCCTCGGGCTCGACGCTCCACGACGTCTGCCCGTGGTCGGGCTCAGCGACGATGCACTCCGCGCCGGCGGGTACGAGACCGATCCCGGTAGACTCATCCGGGGTCAGCGTGATGGGCGCGATGCCGGGCACCGGCACCATCACCGTCGATCCGTCGTTCTGCCGATCGGGCACCTCACACATCACCTGCACGCCAGGGAAGGTCTTAGGCGCGAATGCGGCGCCGGCGCCGCTCACCGTCTTGGTGACGTTCATCGTGCCGGTCGGGTAGGCCACGCCGACCCGGCGCCCCTCCGTCGCGGGCACCCGCACCGGGGTGCCACCCTGCAGCGCCTGGCCGCCGACGGCCACGGTGTTCCATGCCACCGGGTAGTCGAGCTGCGGCTCGAGGTACGGCTGGGTGTGGGTGCGGAACTGCAGCGCGATCTGCTCGCCGGGCTCGAACAGCTCGCCGTCCTTGAAGTCGACAACGAACTGGATGCTGCGCACCAGTGCCGGGTCACCGATCTCTTCCGCCGTCTGCCACTGTTCTGGTGCACAGCCGGTGGACAGCGGGTTGAGATCGGCGGTGCACGGAGTGTCGGAGGTGGAGTAGAGCGCGGTCAGAGTGGGCGACCCGGGCGCGATCAGCTCGATGCTGTCGAACGCGTCGAAGATGCCCTTCCACTTCGACCCGCGCGGCAGCTTGACGATGATGCCCTGGTCGCCTGGGGTGGGCAGGTGGTCGATCGCGACGATCTTATCCATCGGCAGGGTGCCCGAGTTGGTCAGCACGAAGCGCCAGGTCACGTCCGTTCCGGGCATCGAGACGGGCACGCACGGCGCGCGGTAGAACCCGGCCGCATCGGGCCCGACGCACGTCCGGCCGGTGGGCTTGCTGATCGGCGCATGCGCCGGATCTTCCGCCCGCACGTACTTGCGGCTCGACAGCGCCGGATGAGACTTCAGGGTCACCGTGGTGTCGGCGAAGCACTCCATCACCGGCTCGCCGGGCTCGGTCTCGTCGACCACGCACCCGGTGAACGACTGCATCCGGTCGGTCGCGGTGATGGATGCCTTGTTGGTCACCTCGGTGCCGGCGATCACGCCAGGCCGGAACATCATCGGCACCGTGATCGTGTACGACTGCCCCTTGCCGAGCGCTGTACCCTCGGGCATCGTGAACACGATCCGGTCGGTCTGCTCGTCGACCGTAACCCCCGTGGGCGTGGTGGGTAGCGGCTGCCACAGCCTGCCCGGTTCGAACTCGGTGGTCGGGTTCGGGCCGGTGAGCGAGAACGTGTAGGGCGAGACACTGGGGTCGCGGTCGGGGTCGAGGATGAGCTGGCTGCCCTCGGCATCCATCGGCAGGTAATCGGTGAAGACCGGATTGTGGATGTCGGTCTCACCGGTGTTCGTGAAGGTCATTGTGAACGGGATCACCTTGCCCGGCTGTTGTACACCCGCCGGCAGCTTGCTCACCGCCACCGATGTGTCGAGCGCGAGGTAGGCATAGGTCTCCGTGTCGTCATCCGTCGCGCTGAGGCGCTTGCCGGTGCTGTCGATCGGGATCGACCGTGCCGACGAGGTCACGGTGTTGGTGAAGATGCCGGCGCGCTCCTCCCCTGGCGCGGGTAGGTTGACGACATTCGTGCTGGGCACCGGGGCGCCGCTACGCAGCGTCGCGCGACGCTCGACCTGGACGGGAACCTCCTGCCGCGGCTGCAGCAGGGTCGGGTTCTCCCCCTCGATATAGGCGGCGAGGGAGAAGACGAACCGGATCGCCTGGATTGCCTCGCGTTCTGTGTGCGTCAGCCCCGCCGACCAGGCCTTGACCTGCGCCGCGGTGCCAGCGGTCACGACCGTCGTCCAGTCGTCATAGCCCGTCGTGGTCAGCGACCCGCCGGGCTCGCCGACGAAACCGGCGCCGGTGACGATCTGCACGTCGACGCTCGTAATGGGCGGGTCGAGCGTGAACGACGGCGAGATGCCGACGAAGTCCATCGCGTTCCAGAACGTCGCATCGTGATCGACGATGGTCATCTCGGAAGCCCACGTCGCACCTGTCGGCTGCGCCGTGAGGAGCATGTCGATCCGGGTGTCGTCACCGACCTTCTGCTCGGCGGGAACGATCGTCTTCGTCGTCTCGACGCCGAAGGTGGGGGTCTCCAGGTCGATCGTCGCGTCGGCCTGGTCGATCGCATAGCGACCATAGTCTCCGTCGAGGTCGGAGATCTCGCCCGTCGCCTCGTTTCGCACCGGGGCATGCGGCAGCTCGACCTGCGCACCGGTGGAGCGCACGGTCGGTCGCAGCTGCAGGTCCAGCTGCACCACGGCGGGGTCCGCCGGGTCGATGCGGCCGTGGAACGCGATGCTGACGCCCACGACGTCGAGCAGCTGGCTGCGCGTGAGCGCGAGCGCCGCGGTCTTGCTGAAGGTCTGGTCGGGCGTGGACTCGTAGCTCAGCGTCACCTCGGTCAGCGCCGGGTCGGCGCCATCGGGCTCGGTGATGCTGTAGATGCGGTACAGGTTGAACACGTCGAACGGCGTCACCCCGGTCGTGCCCGCCGGGTCGGTGATCACCAGCTGGTCGACCTTCGCCGGTGTCGTGTTGCGGGTCGTGATGCGCACGCGGCTCGCGGGGTACGCCTCGGGGTCAGTGCCGGGTGCGGGCACCGCGATCGGGCCGCCAATCCACGCCTTGCTCGTCTCGGTGGTCAGCGGTACGTCGATGATGATGACATCGCTGTGCGCGTCGTCGGTCCTCGCGAGGTCGCCATCGACGAACCCGGACGCATTGACCGTGTTGCGCACCACGCCGTTCTCCGGGAGGTTGTACGGGAACTGGCCGAGCACCGGGCCGGGGTTGGCCGTGTCGCGGCGTTCGTCGCGGATCTGGAAGACGAGGTCGAGGGCCCGGTCGTGCGCGATCGAGCGGGCGACGCCCGTACCCACCTGCGGGGCGGCGAGCGCGGCCGTCGGGTCGGTCTGCGCAAGCTGTTCGAGCACGGCGCCGCGGTCTGGGCTCTCGACGAACACCAGGCGGACGCCAATGGTCGACAGCTGCTCGGCATCGGTCAACGACACCCCGGGGAACGTACCGGTGCACGCCCCGGGGCACGGGTCGTTCGTCGCTTTCGACCACGATGTGCCGTTGTAGAGCAGCACGTCGGTGACCTGATCGAATCTCAGGTAGGGATCCAGCGCCAGGGTGATCGGCTTGACCTGTCGCAGGTTGAACGCGTCGAACACGCTCTCGCCGATGGCGGTGGCTTCGGGTGCGGCGATGTCGGTGATCTCGACCCGGTCGAACGAGTAGCCGCCGGTCGACCAGTGCATGCGTGCGGGGATGGTGTCGCCCGATCGCGAGATCACGGTCTTGTTGCCGCTCGAACTCGAGGTGAGGAACTTCTTGTCGATGAGGTCGGCGTCGCGACCGGGATCGACCGGGATCAGCTCGACCTCGAAGCAAGCGGGTTCGACGGCTGTCGCATCCGAGCCGCCGTCGGTCGCATCGATCGTTCCCTCGCTGGTGGCGCAGTTCTGCAGGGTGCCTCCTGCCGCGGCATCGAATGCCGGCTTGCTGGTGTCGATGCGAGAGGTCGCGCGCAGTTCGCTGGTGAAATTCGGCGCGAAACTGGTTCCCGGCGGAAACCCATCGAACGGGCCTGTGTAGTCGTAGACGAAGCGGACGCCCCCGGCCACCTCCTGCACATCGGCCGCCACCTGCTCGGAATGCAGGGCGGGACCAGAGTGCGGGCCCGACAGCGTCTTCCACGTGGCGTCGCTCGTGTCGTAGTACTCGATCGTCAGATCGGCACCGACGGGGATCGGCGTCAGCGCGATGGAGGTGAGATCGAAGACATCCCACCACTCTCCGGTCCCGGCCGGGACGGTCTCCGGATCCTGCAGCACGATCCGGTTGGCGTCGACGGTCGACCCGTCGGTCTCGTCCGGCGGCGCGGGGCGGTCGGCACTGCCGCCGGTGAGCGACACCGTGACCGATTCACCGGGCACCGCGAGGATGTCGCTGGGCCGCACCTGCTTGTCGATCCACACCTCGAGCTGATCTTTGTACACGTACAGCACGTCGTCGGCCGTTGCAGTAGTACCGGTCGGCCCCCGCTCACCGGTGACGAGGCTGACGTTGAAGACCTGCAGCGGCAGCGTCGCGATGGGCAGGGTCGGGTCGGCGGTCACGTCGAAGACCACGCCGGCGGGCGAGTTCCGCTGGATGCTGCCGGTGAACGTGATGTCGAATCCGGTGACGTCGTTCGGCTCGACGCCGGCCGGCAGCACGGGCATCTCCCCGTCAGCGACGTGAAAGGTCTCGTCGACCGGCCGCAGCGTGATCGTCGCCGCCGTGGCCCCCTCGGGGTAGGTCACCGCTCCCGTGAAGCCGGCGAAGATGATCGCGGGGTCGAGCGCGCCGGTTTTCGGCTCGCTGATCGTCAGGCTGTCGATGGAAGCCGGCGACGTGTTGGCGCCGGTCAGGGTCACCTTGCTCGACTCGCCGGGCACGACGATGTCGGGGGCGAACGTCTTCCCGGCGCTGACGGTCACGATGTCTGCGCGCAGCGTGTGGGGAGCGCTGGCGTCATCGGTGGCGGAGGCGGTACCCAGGGTGACGCCCGACCGCACCGTGTCGACCACCCGGTAGCCGTCGGGCTGCGCCGCCGCGAGCGCGGTGTGCGCGAGATCGAGCTCGACCGTCGCCGGCGAGTCGGCGGGGATGATCGTGCCGGTGAAGGTCACCCGGGTTCCCTTCACCTCGCCGGGGTCGACGCCGGAGGGCAGCGAGCCGCCAGAGGCAGCCACCCACGCACCGTCGACATACACCTCGTAGATCGTGCCGGTCGGGTGGTTGGCGCCGGCGGGGGGAGTGATCTCGCCGAACCTGACGAAGCCGAGGTAGTCGAACGGGTTGGGCACGGCACCCGGATCCACCGGGTCCTGCAGCGTGAGAGTCTCAACCGGCGCGTTCCCGTCGATCGTGCCGGTCAGCACGGCCGTCACGGGCGTGCCCTCGACAGCGAGCGCGCTGGCCGGTGTCAGGGTCTTGCCCGCCTCGGTAGCCAGCTTCAGCGGGATTTTCGGAGTGACGGTGACGCTGGCCCGCTTCGGCTCGGCATTGCTCGCCGTGATCGAGGCTTCGTTGACGACCGGAACCCCGTTGGCCGCATAGGGCAGGTCGTCGCGCACGCGCACCGAGATCGACACCGTCGCCGTCGAGCTCGCGGGCAGACCCACGATGTCGTCTCCGTTGAAGCTCACCGACACCGTCTGGCCGTCGATGGTGACGGGGTCGTCGTACGACGCCCCGCTGACCTGCACGTCGACGATCTCGAACTCGTCGGGGACGACGTCGGTCACGGACGCGTCGAAGCATCCGCTCTCGGTGATCGACGAGCAGCCCACGGTGATCTCGTACGAGAACGTCTCACCGAGCTCGACCTCGTCCGACGTCGCTGCCTTCTCGATCGTAGTGACCGCCGAGATCGGTTCTGCGCTCGCCGCGAGCGTCGGCGCGGTCACCAGACCGGTGATCAGCACCGAACTGGCAAGGACAGCCGTCCAACGTGTGCGACGCGAAGCCATGGATTCCCCCTGAAAGCCGTGAGGCATACCGTAACTAATATGCCGGCTCTCCGCACTGGGGCGTGGTCGCCGGGGTCATCGGGTGGATTGTGTCGATCTTCGTTTTCCACCGGTTGCACGTCGTCCTGCGCAAGATGCTCACCGTCACCGATGGGTATGACGCAGCACACGTGTCAAGTCAAGTGCAGCTCGTCCGCATCCCAATCCCCTTCCCAGGAAGCGACGATTCGGCGCTCAGGTCTACGATGCCTTCGGCGAAGTACTGCTACGGTGCAGCCGGTCTCCATCCAGTCGGCGGCGGCTGCGGCATCCAGCCCTCACTAGACTGGCCGCATGTCGAAGGTCCTCCAGTCCCTGCCCATCGGCGAGCGCGTCGGCATCGCCTTCTCGGGGGGTCTGGACACCTCCGTCGCGGTCGCCTGGATGCGACACAAGGGCGCGGTGCCCTGCACGTACACCGGCGACCTCGGTCAGCCCGACGAGGACGACATCGCATCGATCCCCGACCGGGCCCTCGACTACGGCGCGGAGGTGTCGCGCCTGGTCGATGCCAAGTGCGCCCTCGTGGAGGAGGGCTTCGGAGCGCTGGCGTGCGGTGCATTCCACATCCGCTCGAGCGGACGCACATACTTCAACACCACACCGCTCGGCCGCGCCGTCACCGGCACGCTGCTCGTGCGCGCCATGAAGGAGGACGGCGTCGACATCTGGGGCGACGGGTCGACCTACAAGGGCAACGACATCGAGCGCTTCTATCGCTACGGGCTGCTCGCCAATCCGGCGCTGCGCGTCTACAAGCCGTGGCTCGACGCCGACTTCGTCACCGAGCTCGGCGGGCGGCAGGAGATGAGCGAGTGGCTCGTCGAGCACGGCTACCCGTATCGCGACTCGGCCGAGAAGGCGTACTCGACCGATGCGAACATCTGGGGTGCCACCCACGAGGCGAAAACCCTCGAGCACCTGAACGTCTCACTCGAGACCGTCGAGCCGATCATGGGCGTGCGGTACTGGGACCCGGAGGTCGAGATCAGGACAGAGGATGTCTCGGTCACCTTCGACCGCGGCCGCCCCGTGGCCCTCAACGACCGTGAGTTCGACGACCCGGTCGAGCTTGTGCTCGAGGCCAACCGCATCGGCGGGCGGCACGGCCTCGGCATGAGCGACCAGATCGAGAACCGCATCATCGAGGCGAAGTCGCGCGGCATCTACGAGGCGCCGGGCATTGCGCTGCTGTTCATCGCCTACGAACGCCTGGTGAACGCGATCCTCAACGAAGACACCCTCGCGACCTACCACGAGCAGGGCCGACGACTCGGCCGCCTCATGTACGAGGGGCGGTGGCTCGAGCCGCAGTCGCTCATGCTGCGCGAGTCCATCCAGAAGTGGGTGGGATCGGCGATCACCGGCACCGTCACCCTGCGGCTGCGCCGCGGCGACGACTACACGATCCTCGACACCGACGGCCCCAGCCTGTCGTACCTACCCGAGAAGCTGTCGATGGAGCGCGTCGGCGACGCGGCCTTCGGCCCGATCGACCGCATCGGCCAGCTCACCATGCGCAACCTCGACATCGCCGACTCGCGCACCCGGCTCGAGCAGTACGCCGGGTTCGGGCTCATCGGCGGAGCCACGGCCGACCTCGTCGGTCGCCTCGAGCGCGGGGCCGCCGACGAGATCATCGAGCACGTCGAGAAGGTCTCGGCCGAGGGCGAAGAGCTGGCCGACGCGGTGGACGAGGCATCCGAGTCCGCCTCGTTCGACTTCGGTGCCGACTGATCCCCGCTACACCGCAGCAGCCGCCACCGTAGCCCCACAGCCTCGTCAGCCGGTTTCGCGCCATGCGCCATTCGGCGGCGCACCCCCGGCGGGTTAGGATTCCGAAGCGTGTGCGTGCGACCCGAGTGCACCCGTGCCCTGCCCGACCCGAGAGTGCATCAATGACGACCCCCGCCGAAACAATCGACGCTTCCCATACCGACGCCGAGGCGCTGCCCCGCCGCCCACACTCGATCGGCCGCATCGTCGGCATCAGCGTGTTCGGCCTCATCGCACTCGTCGTCGTGCTCGCGCTGGTCGTCGCCGGATTCGTGGCGTGGACCGTGCAGCGCTCGTTCCCCACCCTCGACGGCACCATCGAGGTCGACGGCCTCAACGCGAAGGTCGAGGTGCTGCGCACCGACCAGGGCGCCGCGACGGTCATCGCCAACACGACCGGCGACCTCTTCTTCGGCCAGGGCTATGTGCACGCCCAGGACCGCTTCTGGGAGATGGACTTCCGCCGGCACGTGACCAGCGGGCGCCTGACCGAGCTGTTCGGGGCGTCGCAGCTCGAGACCGACATGTTCCTGCGAACCCTCGGCTGGCGCGACATCGCCGAGCAGGAGGTCGAGCTGCTCGACGACACCGTCCGCGGCTACTATCAGGCCTACGCCGACGGCGTGAACGCATGGCTCGAGCAGAACCAGGGCGCCGACGCCTCCCTCGAGTACGCCGTGCTCGACCTGCAGAACGGCGACTACGAGATCGAACCGTGGACGATCGCCGACTCGGTCGCCTGGCTGAAGGCCATGGCATGGGATCTGCGTACCAACGTCGAGACCGAGACCGAGCGCGGGCTGCTCGCCCAGGACCACACCGCGGACGAGATCGCGGAGCTCTACCCGGGTTATCCGTTCGATCGCAACCCGATCATCGTGCCGGTGCCGCAGGCCGCGAAGACGGCGAACGTGCGCGAAACGCCGGATGCCGGCATCCACACCGCCGGCGTCACGTGGACCGAGGTCGGCACGGTCGTCGAGGCCGCGAACGCACTGCTCGGCGATGTCGGCGAGGGCGTCGGTTCGAACGCGTGGGTCGTCTCGGGCGACCTCACCGAGAGCGGGCTGCCGCTGCTGGCCAACGACCCGCACCTGGGGGCGTCGATGCCCTCGATCTGGCACCAGGTCGATCTGAAGTGCCGGGTCGTGACCGAGAATTGCGCGTTCGACGTTGCCGGTTTCGGGTTCTCCGGGGTGCCGGGTGTCGTCATCGGCCACAACGCGCGCATCGCGTGGGGCTTCACGAACCTCACCTCCGACGTCGCCGACCTCTACATCGAGGCGGTCGACGGCGACGAGTACTGGCGCGACGGAGAGCTCGTGCCCCTCGAGACCCGCACCGAGACGTTCCGGGTCGCCGGCGGCGACGACGTCGAGCTCGAGGTGCGCTCGACCGTGCACGGGCCCATCATCTCCGGGCTCACCGCCGACGAGACCGCGATCGCCGAGGGCTACGTCTCCGAGGACGCCCCCGAGGGCGCCGAGTACGCCGTCGCCCTGCGGTGGACGGCCCTCGAGCCCGGCAACACCGCGGCATCCATCTTCGCCCTCGACGTCGCCACCGACTGGGAGAGCTTCCAGGACGCGGCCGCCCTGTTCGACGTGCCCGCGCAGAACCTCGTGTACGCCGACACCGCCGGCAACATCGGCTATCAGGCCCCCGGGAAGCTGCCGATCCGCGGTGCCGGCGACGGCGCGTACCCGCAGCCCGGATGGGACAGCGCGTACGACTGGCAGGGGTACATCCCGTTCGACGAGCTGCCCTCGGTGATCAACCCGCCCCAGGGGTTCATCGTCACCGCGAACAATGCCGTCGTGGGGCCCGACTACGAGTACTTCCTCGGCGACGACTGGGCGCAGGGGTGGCGCGCGGCGCGCATCGCGACGCTCATCGAGCGGGCGGCCGCCACCGAGAAGCTCACCGTCGAGTCGATGCGCGAGATCCAGGCCGACCAGGAGTTCTGGATGGGCCTGCGCCTCGCATCGGTGTTCAAAGACGTACCGATCGACGACCCCGGGACCGCTGAGGCGATCGAGCTGCTGCGCAGATGGGATGGCCAGAACACGGCGAGCTCGAACGCTGCCGCCTACGCGAACGTGTTGTGGGACACGCTGGCCGTGCGGCTGTTCCAGCAGCCCGGTGCCGAGGTGCCGCTGAGCAATCAGGGCCGCCTGTACCTGGTCGTCGACACGCTGCTGAACGACCCGGAATCGTCATGGTGGTCAGATGCCGGTGGCACCCGCGACGAGGTGCTCGCCGACGTCGCCCACGACGCGTACGACCGGCTCGTGGCGCTGCAGGGCGACAACCCGAAGGCGTGGAACTGGGGTTCGCTGCATGCGCTCACCCTGACCAGCGGCACCTTCGGTTCGTCGGGCATCGCGCCGATCGAGTGGCTGTTCAATCGCGGCCCGTTCCCGGTCGGCGGCGGCTCGTCGGTGGTGGATGCCACGGGCTGGCGCCTGGGCGAGTCGTTCGAGACCGTGACGGTGCCCTCGATGCGCATGATCGTCGACCTGGCGGACTTCGACGCGTCGCGCTGGAACCATCTGACCGGCAACAGCGGCCACGCGTTCCACCCGAACTATGCCGACCAGACCGACGACTGGGTCAATGCGCGGTTGTCGCCGTGGCCGTTCTCGCGCACTGCCGTGAAAGCGGCTGCCGCGCATACGCTCGTGCTCGCGCCGGCGGCGTAGCCGCTGTACGCGGGCACCGCTGCGCGTGGGCCCCGTGCACCAACTTCGCAGAGACGCGCGACGTTCGCAGGCATCCCGGACACTGCTGCGAACTTCGTGACTTTCTGCGAGCTCGGAACGGGCGCGCGCGGGCGCGGATCAGCCCCCCGCGGCCGGCGGGGTCTCCTGCGCGTCGCGCAGCTCGTCGACATACAGACTCCGCTCGTCGATCGTGCCGTTGCGGTATGCGGCACGCCCCACCATGTGCGCCGACAGCGGCGCCGTGGCGAACTGGATGAGGATCACCGGAACCAGGAACGCGACCACCGGCCATACGCGCATCGCGAGTGCGACGGCGATGCAGATGAGGATGAGCCCCAGCACCTGTGGCTTGGTCGCCGCGTGCAGGCGGGTCGGCACGTCGCGGAACCGCAGCAGTCCGACCGATGCGGTCAGGCACAGCAGCGCACCGATCAGCACCAGCGCGAGGGCGCTGATGTCCAGCACGTCATCCCAGGTCATCGCGGCGGGTTGTCCTTCCTCGCGACGAAGCGCGCGATCGCAATCGAGCCGAACACGCCGACCGCGGCGATGACGAGCAGGACCGGCAGCGTGCGGGTGTGGTGGTTGATCACCATGTCGGCGCCGAGCACGCACATGATCTCGGTGAGCAGCACGTCCGACGCGACCGCGCGGTCGAGGATCGACGGACCGCGCACGATCCGCACCAGCGCGAGCAGGGCGGCCACGGCGAACACGACGTAGATCACGATGATCAGGACGTTCATCGCGCCCCTCCGATCAGCTCGCGCTGCGCCCGCGAGCCCACCGCACGCACGATGCGCTCCTCCCAGTGCAGCACACTGCGGTGCTGCGCCGCCAGCTGCTCCTCCGTGTACACACCGATGACGTGCAGATAGAGGGTGCGGCGGTCGCGATCGGCCTCGAGGATGAGCGAGCCGGGAATGAGGGATGCCGTGATGCCCACGTGCGTCTGGATGAGGTCGTCGTCCGTGCGCAGCTTGACTGCGATGATCGCCGCACCCGGCTGTCGCCGCCAGTCGAACACCTGGTACGTCACCAGCAGCGAGCCGCGCACCACCGCCCACAGGAACTCGACGACGAACAGGAACCCCCACCACAGGTTCACCCGCCCCGACAGCTCCACCGGCGGAAGCCGGAACACCCGCGTGACGAAGACCGCGACGATCAGGCCCGTGACGAAGGCGAGCACCGTGAACTGGCCCCACAGCAGCATCCACAGGGCGATCAGCCACACGAAGAACGGCAGCTGCCGCCACAGGCGCTGCCACCGCGAGATCGGCGTGACGGGGCTCATCCGTCGGCCTCCTCTTGCAGCTGCACGAGCGAGATCGGCTGCGAGAGCCCGTCGCCGATGCGCTCGCACAGGGCGTAGAGCGGTCCGGCGAAGACCGTCAGGGCGACCGTGAACGCGACCATGCCGGCCGTCGAGGCGGTCATGATGCGCGGGATCGCCCGGCGTTCCTTCTGCATGGTCGCGGCCGGCGCACCGCCCAGATAGGCGACGCGCGCCTCGGTCTCGCTCTCGTTCAGGTCCTCGTCGTCCCCGCGCCAGAACGACAGGTTCCACGCGCGCATCAGCGTGTAGAGGGTCAGCAGCGACGTGACGACACCGCCCACCATGAGCACCATCATGATCGGCGTGCCGACCTCGGCGGCCGCGTCGAACAGGGCGTACTTGCCGAGGAAGCCCGAGAACGGGGGCAGTCCGCCGAGGTTGACGGCCGGGATGAAGTACAGCACCGCGATCATCGGTGCGGCCCTCATCAGCCCGTGCACCTTGAGGATCGACGTCGATCCGGCTCGGCGCTCGATGAGACCCACCGATAGGAACAGCGTGGTCTGCACCACGATGTGGTGGACCATGTAGTAGATCGTGGCGCCGATCGCGACCGGGGTGGCGATCGCCAGGCCGAAGATCATGTAGCCGACATGGCTGACGAGCGTGAACGACAGGATGCGTTTGAGCTCTGCCTGGGCGACGGCGCCCAGGATGCCCACGATCATGGTCGCGAGGGCGACGACCATCAGCAGCAGGTTCACGTCGCTGTCGCGGAACAGCTGCGTCTCGGTGCGAATGATCGCGTACACGCCGACCTTGGTCAGCAGGCCCGCGAACACCGCCGTCACGGGTGCGGGGGCGGTCGGGTACGAGTCGGGCAGCCAGAACGACAGCGGGAAGACCGCGGCTTTGATCGCGAACGCGAGCAGCAGCATGAGGTGCAGCACGAGCTGGGTCTCGTGCGGCAGCTCGGTCATCCGCTGTGCGACCTGTGCCATGTTCACCGTGCCGAGCGCCGCGTAGATCGTCGCGATCGCGGCGAGGAACAGGATCGACGAGACCAGCGACACCACGATGTACACGACGCCGGCGCGGATGCGCGACTCGGTCGAGCCGAGCGTGATCAGCACATACGAGGCGACCAGCAGGATCTCGAACCCGACGTACAGATTGAACAGGTCGCCGGCGATGAAGGCGTTGAAGATCCCCGCCGCCAGGATCAGGTATGACGGGTGGAAGATCGACACCGGGGTCTCGTCGTCGCCGTCGGCAGCACCCTGCCCGACCGAGAAGAGCAGCACCGCCAGCAGCACGATGCTCGAGACGACGACCAGCAGTGCCGCCAGCCGGTCGACGTACAGCACGATGCCGAACGGTATCGGCCAGCCGCCGACCGAGACGGCGAGCGGCTGACCGCCCATGTCGACGACGACCAGCAGGATCGCGGCGATGACGCACACGAGCGTCAGGGTGACGATCGATACGGCCACCTGCACCCGCCGGCGTCGGTTGGCGATGAGGTTGATGGCCGCGCCGAGCAGCGGCAACGTCACCAACAAGGGGACCAGGCCGCTCACCGGTGCTCACCTCCGTCCGGCCGGTCGACGGGTGCGTCGTCGACGACGCCGTCCAGCTCGCGACTGCTCACGATCGTGATGGGCGACGTCTCGAGCCCGACGAAGTCCGTCGTGACGTCATCGTCGTCGTCCTCGACCTCCACTTCGTCGTCGAGTGCGTCTTCGTCTTGGACGCCCCGCTCGCGCACCGCGATGTCTTCCGTGTCGTCCTCGACCGTGTCCGCCTGACCGAGCTGCCACGACCGGTAGATCAGTGCGAGCAGGAACGCCGACACGGCGAACGTGATCACGATGGCGGTCAGGGTCAGCGCCTGCGGCAGCGGATCGGACATCCCCTCTGTGCCGCTGCCCGCCGACGCGTCGTCGAAGAAGGCGGCGCGACCGGGCTGGCCCATCACGATGAGCAGCAGCAGATTGGCCGCGTTGCCCAGCAGCAGGAACCCGATGAGCACGCGAGTGAGGCTGCGCTCGAGCATCGCGTACACACCGCAGGCGAACAGCACGGCCATGATGATGATCAGCACGAGAGAGACGTTCACGAGGCCGCCCCCCGCGCGCGCCGAGCCGGTGCGGGACGAAGGTCCTGGATCTGCCGGTCGACCTCGGCGCCGAGGCTGCGCAGCACATCGAGCACCAGTCCGATCACCACGAGGTAGACGCCGATGTCGAAGATCGTCGAGGTGACGAACTCGAGGTGCCCCAGCGCGGGCAGCTCGAACTCGAAGAGCGAGCTGGTCAGCGGCGCCAGACCGAACAGCAGCGGGACAACCGCGCACCCGACGGCGAGGATCATCCCGGCCCCGAGCAGCCGACCCGCATCGGTGGGCGCGGCTGCACCCAGCTCGTACCGCCCACCGGCGATGTAGCGCATCACCAGCGCCATGCCCGCGATCAGGCCTCCGGCGAAGCCGCCGCCGGGCAGATTGTGCCCTGCGAACAGCACGTACAGCGACACGACGATGATCGTGTGGAACAGCACCCGCACGATCACCTCGAGCATGATCGACCGGTTCTCGGGGTGCTCCCGTTGACCGCCGACGAGCCACGCCCGCCGGCTGGTCGTCGGGATCTGACCGGTCTGCGCACGCAGGCCCTCGCTGGTCTCGAGATAGGGACGGCGGCCGCGCCTGTCGGGCAGCGCCGCGACCGACGAGAGCATGTCGGTGCGGTCGGTGACGAAGACGAGGGATGCCACGCCCGTCGCGGCGAGGATCAGCACCGACAGCTCGCCCATCGTGTCCCACCCGCGCAGGTCGACCAGCGCCACGTTGACCACGTTGCGGCCGTGCCCGAGCTCGTACGCGAGCTCGGGGAACTGCTCGGAGATCGGGCGGGTGATCCGCGCCCCGCTGGCGACGATCGCCACCAGCGCCATCGTGAGGCCTACGGCGGCACCGAGCACGGCCCGTGTGATGGGCGCGACCGACGCGTTGTGCTCGCCCATGCGGGAGGGGATGCGTCGCAGCACGAGTGCGAACGCCACCAGTGTCACGGTCTCGATGAGGATCTGCGTGAGCGCGAGATCGGGTGCGCCGCTGGTGGCGAACAGCAGCACCATGCCCAGGCCGGTCACCGATACGAGCACCACGCCGGTGTAGCGCTTCTTGGCGCGCACGGCGATCAGCCCGGCGACGATCATGAGCGGCGCGGCCAACAGCTGCATCGGCGACTGCCAGGCATCCAGCTGTGCAGTCCAGTCCGGGTCGGCGATCAGCGCCGTCGCTTCGGCGGCGACGAACACGACGAAGATCGTGCCGACGTACACGGGCAGCGAACCGCGCTGACTGAGGCTCGTGACCGTGACGGCGAGGCGGGCGACGACGCGCAGCACGAGGTTGTAGACGTCGGACGCGGTGAACGGCAGCACGCGGCGGTGCTTGGCCCACCCGATCGCACGTGCCCCGGCGAACACGGCGAAGCCCAGCGCGATCGTGGCGAGCGAGATCCACAGCGCCGGCTCGAGGCCGTGCCACAGCGCGAGGTGGGCGGGGTACGCGGGGGCGGGGATGCCGGGCGTCGCCGCCGGGGAGGTGTCGGCGTAGCCGGCGAAGGCGCGGTCGAGGACCGGGGCTGCGATGCCCGCTGCCACGGTGAGCGCCGACAGCAGCACCGGTGCGGCGACGAAGCCGATCGGCGGGCGCGGCCACTCGGTCGTCGGCAGCGGTGCGCCGGAAGAGTCGGTCTTCGTCCAGAATGCGCCCCACACGAATCGCACGCCGTACGCGACGGTGAGCACTGACCCCAGGGCGACACCGACGAGTGCGACGACGCCCCATGCCGAGCCGCCGACGGCCTCGTGCAGCAGTGCGGCGAGCGCACCCTCTTTGCCGACGAACCCGATCGTCGGGACGATGCCCGCCATGCACGCGATCGCGACCGTCGCCGCGGTCGCCAGCACGGGGGCCCGGCGCCCGAGCCCCGACAGCTCGCCGATGTCTCGTGTCCCCAGCTGGCGATCGATGATGCCGACGACCAGGAACAGGCACGACTTGAACAGTGCGTGCCCGAGCAGCAGAGCGAGCCCGGCGAGCGCCAGGTCGCGCGTGCCGAAGCCGAGCACCACGGTCAGAAACCCCAGCTGACTGACCGTGCCGAACGCGAGCAGACGCTTGAGGTCGTACTCGCGCAGTGCCTGGAACCCGCCCAGCAGCATCGTGAACACACCCAGCGATACGACGATCGGGCGCCACGACTCGGCGACCGCATACACCGGCGCAAAACGCGCGATGAGGTAGATGCCGGCCTTGACCATCGCGGCGGCGTGCAGATAGGCGCTGACCGGGGTGGGCGCCGCCATGGCGCCCGGCAGCCAGAAGTGGAACGGGAAGATGGCCGACTTGCTCAGCGCGCCGACGAGGATCAGGACGAGCGCGGCGCTGACCGTCGCACCCTGCGGGGCGAGGGCGAGGATGCCGGACAGGCTCGAGGTGCCCGCGGCGACGACCAGCAGCACCGCGCCGATCAGCATGACCAGCCCGCCGAGGGTCGTGACCAGCAGCGCCTGCAGGGCGGCCCGACGGCTGGCGCCGCGACCGTGGTAGTACCCGATGAGCAGGTACGAGAGCACGCTCGTGATCTCCCAGAACATGACGAGCATGATGAGGTCGTCGGTCAGCACCAGCCCGTACATCGTGCCGGTGAACGCCAGCAGCACGGCCGCGAACTGCCCGAGCCCCTCGTCGCTGCGGTGGAAGTACCAGCGGCAGTACAGCATCACGAGGGCGCCGACCCCCGTGACGATGAGCGTGAGCAGCCAGCTCAGCGTGTCCATGCGCATCGACAACTCGATGCCGAGCGCGGGAATCCAGTGGAACGTCTCGAACGGAGTCGGTCCGTGCAGCACGTTGGGCGTCAGCCACAGCGCGTACGCGAACGCGACCGCGGGCAGCACCGCCGCGATGTAGAACGCACGCGGTCCGAGGCGGTGGACGAGCCAGGGAAGGACGAGCGGAACCCCCGCGAACGCCGCGAGGAGTATCAGCATCGGCGGCTCCTCGGGGCTCGACGCCCCGGTCGGCGGGGGTGGGCGGCGTAACGCGGCCAGTCTACCGGCGCACGTGCCGCCTCACCGCGGGCACGTAGCCTGGTGTGGTGCAGGCGGCCCTCTCTCGTTCGCAGCTGATCCGGTGGCGTGCAGCGATCTTCGCGATCTTCCTCGCGACCGGATTCGGGTTCGCCTCGTGGGCCTCGAGGCTGCCGGCGGTCAAGTCCGCTCTCGGCGCCGACGACTTCGGCGTCGGAGTGCTGCTGTTCGTGCTGGGCGCAGCATCCATCGTCGGCCTCTCCCTCGCGAACGTGATCGTCGCGCGCTGGGGTGCGCGGCGCGGGATGCTGGCGTCGATCGTCACGTTCAGCACCGGTGTCGCGATCGCCGGCTTCGGCGTGGAGTTCGCCCAGTCGTTCCCGATCGCGAGCGTCGGACTCGGGCTGATGGGCCTCGGCATGAGCGCGACCGACGTCATGATGAACGTCGAGGCGGCCGCCGTCGAGCAGGCGTTCGGCCGCACCCTCATGCCGCTGTTCCACGCGTTCTTCAGCATCGGCACGGTCGCCGGCGCCGGCGCCGGCATCGCGATGGCCGCGTGGCGCGTGGGCGTCGCCTGGCACCTGTGGGGCGCGGGCCTGCTCGTGCTGATGGCCGGGCTCATCTCGCTGCTGCACGTACCCAACCGCGAGATCGCGCACGACGACGCCACGACGCCGCGCACCCGGCGCGAACGCTTCGCCGAACTGGCGGCGGTGTGGCGCGACCCGCGCACGTACGCGATCGGGGCGATCATGCTCGGCATGGCGTTCGCCGAGGGCAGTGCGAACGACTGGCTGACCATCGCCGTCGTCGACGGGCACGCCGCGACCGAGACGATCGGTGCGGTGGCACTGACCGTGTTCTCGGTGGCGATGACGGTGTTCCGCATCCTCGGCGGTCCGGTCGTCGACCGCATCGGCCGGGTGTGGTCGCTGCGCGTGCTCGCGGTGACCGCAGCCGTGGGCCTCGTGCTGTTCATCCTGGCGCCGAACCTGCCCATCGCGTTCGTCGGCATCGCCCTGTGGGGGGCCGGAGCGTCGCTCGGCTTCCCGCTCGGGATGTCGGCCGCCGCCGACGACCCGAAGAAGGCCGCCGCATCGGTGTCGGCGGCCGCGACGATCGGGTACCTGGCGTTCCTGTGCGGCCCGCCGGTGCTCGGGTGGGTCAGCCACCAGATCGGCATCCTCCCCACGTTGTGGATCATCGTGGCACTGATCGTGATGTCGGGTCTCGCCTCGGGCGCGGCCAGGCCGATTGCCGGCTCGAAGGTCGGTGCCGGCCACGCGGACTGACCACGCACCGGTCGTCAGGCACGGCGCCGCGCCCCGACCAGCACGATCACCAGATGCGCCGCGCCGAGGGCGAGCGCGGCCACGGCAACGGCGCCCCAACCCGCGGTCGTGATACCGGTGCCGATGAACTGGCCGAGCATCACGGTCGCGATGATCGCGCCGATGTACCGCATCGACTGCAGCACGCCCGAGGCCGCTCCGATCTGCCCGGCGGGGGCCGCGGACTGCACGGCGTGCGTCGACGCGAGCGAGACCATGCAGTACGGGATGCCGAGGCCCGCAGCGATCAGCAGCATCCATACCGCGTCCGTGGTGACCACCCCGAGCGCGAGCGTCGCTGCCGCGGGGACGAGCAGCACCGCTCCCCCGACGAGTACGGGGCGCACACCGCGCCGCGCGATCGCACGTGCGACGAGGGGAGCGAGCACCACGGTGAACGCGCACAGCGGCAGCACGAGCAGGCCGACCACGGCGGCCGAGTATCCGCCGCGGTCCTCGAGGAACTGCGGCAGTCCGAAGAACGCCAGGTAGAACAGCGCGCTGAACACGGTGAACCCGAGGTACGCCGTGCGCAGCGTGGCGTTGCCCACCAGCATCCGCAGGTCGATGAACGGCAGCGACGCGCGCAGCTCCCGCCACACGAACAGAGCGAGCGCCACGACGCCGACGCCGAGCAGCCACCAGTCCAGGCTGCCCGTCGTGTCGAGCGCGAACACCACGAGCGCCGTCATCGCCACCGCGAACGCGAGCACCCCGGCCGGGTCGAGGTTGACGAACAGACGGCCCGCGCTGACACCGCTGCGCCGGGAGTCCCGCGGGGCGAGCACCGCCACCCCGGCGAACGCGACCGCCGCGAGCGGCACGTTCACCCAGAACACGGCGTTCCACCCGGCGAGGGTCACCAGCGCGCCGCCGAGCACCGGACCGACCGCGGCGCCGGCGGTGTTGGTCACCTGGATGCGGGCCAGCAGGTGCGGGACCGGGATGCCTCCGGCCGCCGAGAGCGGACCGACCAGCGCCACGGCGGCCGGGAACGCCACCGAGGTGCCGATCGCCAGCAGCACCCGCGCGGTGCACACCAGCAGGAACGTGTCGCCGAGCGGCGCGAGCGCCGCCGCGAGCGCGACGAGCACCATGCCGACGAGGAAGACGCGGCGCGCGCCGAGCGCGTCGACGATGCGGCCCATGAGGGGCTGACCGATGATCGACGCGATGTAGAACACCGTGATGACCCACGTCACGGTGGCCAGGTCGAGCCGGAAGTCGTGCTGCAGCGACAGCAGGGCGACCGCGATCATCGACGAGTTCAGCGGGTTCAGCGCGGTGCCGACGGTGAGCGCGGCGACCGTGAGACTGGCACGCCGGCGCGCCCTGGGGTCGGCCGCAGCATCCATCACTCCCCGATCCTCCCACTCGGGCCGAGAACCACCCGAACAGGTGGGCGAAGGCGCGGGGGCAGACCGGCGGGTTCGGGATCCGAGTCGAGCGCCACCGCCAGTCGCGTGGGCTGAGTCATGGTTCTGCTCCTCGATCGCCGATGGCACCGTGCCCAACGCTGACAAGCATTAGGCTCATCCGATGCGTCTCGTCATCGCCCGCTGCAGCGTGGACTACTCCGGCCGGCTCAATGCGCATCTGCCGCTGGCCACGCGCCTGCTCGTGCACAAGGGCGACGGCTCGTTGCTCGTGCACTCCGACGGGGGTTCGTACAAGCCGCTGAACTGGATGTCGCCGCCCTGCACCCTCACCGTCGAGGAGCCGGATGCCGCGACCGCCGAAGACGGGGTGATCGAGGTGTGGCGGGTCGTCCATGCCAAGAGCGGAGACGCGCTGCACGTGCGCATCCACCAGGTAGTGCACGACTCATCGCACGAGCTCGGCATCGACCCGGGGCTGCAGAAGGACGGCGTGGAATCCGACCTGCAACGGCTGCTGGCCGAACAGGTCGGGGTCGTCGGCGAGGATCTGACACTCGTGCGCCGCGAGTTCCCGACCGCGATCGGCCCGGTCGACCTGCTGCTGCGCGACCCGGCCGGCGGCACGGTGGCGGTCGAGGTGAAGCGCCGCGGCGACATCGACGGCGTCGAGCAGCTCACCCGCTACCTCGAGCTGCTGAACCGCGACCCGCACCTCGCGCCCGTGACCGGCGTATTCGCCGCGCAGGAGATCAAGCCGCAGGCCCGCGTGCTGGCGAGCGACCGCGGCATCCGCTGCGTCACACTCGACTACGACGAGATGAAGGGCATCGAGTCGGGGGCGCCGCGCCTGTTCTGAGCGCGGCGCCCCCATAGGCTGGGACCATGGCCGCTCCCTCTCCGTGCTCGTGCGTCCTGTGGGACATGGACGGCACGATCGTGGATGCCTCGGAGGGCATCCTGCGCCGGCTGGGCCTGGCGATGCAGCACTTCGGGCATCCCGAGGTGACCCGAGCCGAGCTCGTGCACTGGATCGGCCCGCCCATGTTCGAGTCGTTCCAGACGCAGCTGGGGATGAGCCCGGGCGAGGCCGCCGACGCACTCGTCTTCTACCGCACCCTCTCGCAGCAGGACGGCCACACGACCGGGGCGAGGCTGTTCCCAGGCATCGCCGAGCTGCTGCACGACGTGCACACGGCGGGGATCCCGCAGGCGATCGCCAGCTCGAAGCCCGAGGTGCAGGTGCTGGCCCTGCTCGATCACTTCGACCTCACTCCGTACTTCACCGCCATCGTGGGTGCCGCAGCCGATGAGAGCACCCGCAGCTCGAAGTCAGAGGTCGTGGGCGAGGCGCTGCGGCGACTCGCAGCCGGCGGTGCACCGACCGACCGCCCCGTGCTCGTCGGCGACCGGCACCATGACGTCGAGGGCGGCGCCGAACACGGCGTGCCCGTGGTGTTCGTGCGGTGGGGCTTCAGCTGGCCGCACGAGTCCGAGGGTGCCCAGGCATCCGTCGACGACGTCGCCGGGCTGCGCGCGCTGATCCTTCCGGAAGCGACTGATGCCTGAAGAGCTCGCTGCGGTACTGGGCTGGGTGATCCCGGCGGTGGTGGTGTTCGGAGTCGCGGCCATCGCGATCGCCGCCCTGATCTGGGGGCTGCGGCGCGCCGCCCGCGGGCCCAGGGCGCTGGCCGCCGCCGAGGCGCGGCGCGACACCGCCGGTGCGAAGCTCGTCGCCCTCGACGACGCCGTCGCCGAGCTCGACCTCGAGGTGGGTCTGTCGGGCGCGCTCTACGGCGGCGACGCACCGCCGTCGCTACGCCGCGCGCGCATGTCGGCGCAGCACACCCGCGACGCGCTGTTCGAGGAGTACCGCGCCCTGCTCTCCGGCGCCGACGGCTCCGAGCCGCTGCCGCACGAGGTCAGTCGCGCATCCGACCGTATCTCGGCGACGGCCGACAAGGCGATCGCCCTCACCGCCGCCGCACGCGGCGAGCACGTCGCCTGGATGCGCACCCACGTGTCGGTCGCCGACCAGATCGCTGCCGCTCAGCGGCGCCTGGACGATCTGCGCGCAGCGATGGGCGACCCGACGGCGCTGGTCGCCGACCTGTCGGCCCGCTTCGCCGAAGAAGAGTGGACGGATGCTGCGCACAGCGCCGATACCGCGATCGCCGAGACCGAGCGCGCGCAGCGTGTGCTGGCCACCGCCGCCGTGCAGGCCGACGACCCCACGGCCTCGGCGCTGTCGACCCTGGCCGAGGGCGAGCGCGCGCTGCGCACCGCGCAGGAGGCGGCCCGCGCGCTCGAGGAGTCGCACCGGCTCGTCACGCAGGCGGCGCAGGCCGTGCCCGACGAGCTCGATGCGGCACGGTCAGCGATGCGCCAGGCGATGGTCACGCGCGAGGGCCTCGAGCCGGTCGACAGCGACCGGCTCGGCACCGCGATCGCCGAGGCCGAGCGATCGCTCGCCGCGCTGCGGCCGCAGGCACCCATCCGCCCGACCTGGACGGTCGACCAGGTCGCGCACCTGCGCGACCGGCTCGACCTCGCACTGGGAGACGCACGCACCGCGCAGCAGCGGCTGCGCGGTGCCCGCAGCGCCCTGCCCGGCACCCTCGCGGCGGCGCGCGGCGCGGTCGCCCGGGCCGAGGCATCCGCCGCACACACACATCCCTCCGCCGACGCCCGCGTGCGCCTGGTCGCCGCCGAACGCGAGCTCGCCGCAGCCCGACAGGCGAGCGACCCGGTCGAGGCGTTGGATGCCGCGCGGCGCGCGATGCGACACGCGGAGGACGCGCAGGCGCTCGCCGATTACGACACACTGAGGGGCGGGAGGAAGTCATGACCGATACCACCGAGGCCGAGGCCGCATCCGTTCCACGTCGCGCGCACCCCGTGGGGCGGTTCCTTGCCCGCATCCCGGGCACGCTCGCGCTCATCGTGGTGATCCTGGCCGTCGGCGTCATCGGCCGCGGGCTGTGGGAGCCGTACGTGAACAGCGCCGGCTGGGGCACGTTCGCCTACGGGCTGCCGGCGCTCGACGAGGGTCGCTGGTGGACGCCGGTCACCGGCACGTTCCTGGTCGACCAGCCGTGGGTGTACATCACGTCGTTCATCGCCCTGTGGGGTGTTGCGGTGCTCGAGTACATGCGCGGCTGGAAGGTTGCGATGTCGTACTTCTGGATCGGCCAGCTGTTCGCCGTGCTCGGCGCCGCACTGCTGTTCTGGGTGCTCAGCTACACCGACTGGCAGTGGGCGATCAACGGCGCCGCCCAGCTCGACGTCGGCTTCAGCGGAGGTGCGTTCGCGTGCATGGCCGCCGCGATCGGGCACTTCCGGGCGCCGTGGCGCGCCCGCGCCTGGATGGTGTTGCTGGCGTACGTCATCGTCGCGCTGCTGTTCTGGGGCGACATCGCGGAGCTCGAGCACGCGCTGGCCGTCTTCCTGGTGCTGGGCGTCGACCGTTCGCTCAAGGTGCGCAAGGCCACGGTGCGCGAGCAGCGATTCATCGCATTCATCGCCATCATCATGCTGGGCGTGATCCAGATCGTGGTGCTGCTGGTGCCGACCGACGGACTGTTCGGCGAGACCGCGCCGGGCGAGGGCACCTGGTGGGACATCGCGATCGACATCGTGGTGATCATCGCGATCGCCGAGGGTCTGCGCCGCGCCCGCCGCTGGGCATGGGTGATCGCCGTCGCCCTGGGTGCGTACAACATCCTCACCGGCGGTCTGCTGCTTGCCGTGCTGTCGGTGATCGACTGGCGGGAGAACCAGATCGACATCTCGGGGGATCCGTCGCTGCTGCTGGCCACATCGACGCTGTGGCTGTTCATGCTCGTGTATCTCATGCGGGTGCGCCGCGCGTTCCGGTGGAAGCGCAAGGGCACGCTCGGGCTGGAACCGGTGCCCACCGTCGACGAGGTGAAGGAGCTGCTGCGCGCCCACGGCGGCGACACCCTGTCGTGGATGACGACCTGGGCGCCGAACACCTACGCACGCACGTCGACGGGCATCGTCGCGTACCAGCGTCGTGCCGGTGTCGCCCTCGCCCTGGCCGATCCGATCGGCCCGGAGGAGGGCCGGGAGCAGTCGGTGCGCGAGTTCATCGACATGGCGATGCACGCGGGGCTCACCCCGGCGTTCTTCAGTGCGAACGACGCGACGAGGGATGCTGCGCCCGATTCGTGGAACGACCTGATCGTCGCCGACGACACCATCGTCGATCTGCCCGGTCTCGAGTTCGCCGGGAAGCGATGGGCGACGGTGCGCACGTCGCTGAACCGCGCCGGCCGCGAGGAGATGACCTTCCGCATGACGCACCTCAAGAAGGAGTCGTGGGGCATCCAGGCGCAGGTGCGTGCCATCTCGGAGATGTGGGTCGGCGATAAGGGACTTCCCGAGATGGGCTTCACGCTGGGCACCCTCACCGAGGCGGAGGATCCCGAGGTGCGACTGGCGCTGGCGGTCTCGCCGAGCGGCGACGTGGACGGGTTCCTGTCGTGGCTGCCCGTCTACGGCGGCGACGGCGCGGTGCGCGGGTGGACGCTCGACCTCATGCGCCGCCGGGACGGCGGCTTCGGTCCGGTGATGGAGTTCCTGATCGGCAGCTCGGCGGCACACTTCCGCGACGAAGGAGCCGAGATCGTGTCACTGTCGGGTGCGCCGCTCACCCACGACTACCCCAAGGATGCAGGCGGTCTGGCCCAGCTCAGCGAGAGCCTGGCCGACATGCTCGAGCCGGTGTACGGGTTCCAGTCGCTGCACCGCTTCAAGGAGAAGTTCAATCCCCGCTACGAGACGATGCATCTCGTGTTCCGGGATGAGGCCGACCTGGCTCGCATCGGCATGGGGCTCACCCGGGCATTCCTGCCCGACGCGTCGCTCGCTCAGCTGGCGGGCGCCGGTATCGGGCTCATGCGCGGATCCGGCGACGACGACCGGTAGCGGGAACGCCTCTTGGGCCCACCGGCCTGGTGGGCTCAAGAGGCGTTCGAGATCAGCTCAGAGGGGGCGGATGTTCGCCGCCTGCAGGCCCTTGGGGCCCTCGGCGGTCTCAAACTCGACGCGCTGGTTCTCCTCGAGCGAGCGGTAGCCGCTCGCATCGATTGCAGTGTAGTGCGCGAAGACGTCGGCGCCGCCGTCGTCAGGAGCGATGAAGCCGAAGCCCTTCTCCGAGTTGAACCACTTGACAGTGCCGGTAGTGCTCATTCCATGCCGTTCGTAGGTGCGGTCCTCAAGAGGCCCGCAGGGGGTCGAATCCCTCCACGTTAGTGGCACGAGGTGTCCCCCGGCGAAACTCCGCGCAGATGGTGACACAAATGTGAGAAACGGGTCTCAAGCCCATTCGACGCCCGGGCGGGGCTTTCGCCACACGGCCCGGGCGTCGACGGATCCCCCCGGATAGGCCACGCGAAGCGCGGCGTTGCAACTTTATCCGATGTGTCGGCATTGCGGGAGTACGAGAGAGGTCGCGCGCGGTGGCGAGTCGGTAGACTGCCGGAGGAGAGTCGGGAAGCCTGGTCGACGTTGCACGCATCAAACCCATCGGAGACCCCTGTGACCTCACCCGGCCCCACCCCGCCCGCGACGGCGCGAGGCCTGTTCCCCCGGCTCGGAAGCTACGCCGAAGCTCTCCGCATCGGTACGCTGCTGCGCAAGGAGACCGTCGGCGGCGCCCTGCTCGTGCTGATGGCGGCCATCGGCATCCTGTGGGCGAACTCGCCCTGGGCAGACTCGTACTTCGCGCTGCGTGACTTCGAGATCGGCTATGAGCCGTGGCATCTGCGACTGAGTCTCGGCGCCTGGGCGGCCGACGGCCTGTTGGCGATCTTCTTCTTTCTCGTCGGCCTCGAGCTCAAGCGCGAGTTCGTCGCCGGAGACCTGCGCCGCTTCAGCACAGCCATCGTTCCCGTCACCGCCGCGGTCGGCGGTGTGATCGTGCCGGCGCTGCTCTATGTCGCCATCGTTGCGCCGGCACCAGGACTGATGCGCGGCTGGGCGATCCCCACCGCGACGGACATCGCCTTTGCGGTGGCCGTGCTCGCGCTCATCGGCTCGCATCTGCCCGCACCGCTTCGCCTCTTCCTATTGACGCTCGCAGTCGTGGACGACCTCATCGCGATCAGCATCATCGCGATCTTCTACACCGCCGCGATCAACCTGATCCCACTGCTGCTCGGCCTGCTGACGATCGCCGTGTACGCGGTGCTCGCCCAGCGGTACCGGCAGTTCTTCCACCTCAGGTCCTCGGCCGCCTGGCTGATCCTGCTGCCCATCGGCGTCGTGGCCTGGGCGTTCATCCACGCGTCCGGCATCCACGCGACCATCGCCGGGGTACTGCTCGGATTCACCATCCCGGTGCTGCACCGTCGCCGAGACAACATCGCCGACACCGCCCCCGGTCTGGCCGAGGAGTTCGAGCATCGGTTCCGTCCGCTGTCGGCCGGGATCGCGGTCCCGGTGTTCGCCTTCTTCTCGGCGGGCGTCGCCATCGGCGGCACCGAGGGCTTCGTCTCCGCCCTCGCCGATCCGGTGACCATCGGCATCGTCGTCGCACTCGTTGCAGGAAAACCCCTCGGCATCGTCGCGGCGACGTGGCTGACCACGCGCACGCGCGGCATCCGGCTCGATCCCGCCCTGCGTTGGATCGATATCACCGGTGTGGGCCTGCTCGCCGGCATCGGCTTCACGGTGTCGCTCCTGGTGACGGAACTGAGCTTCTCCGCATCCGATCCGCCCCGCGATCATGCCAAGGTGGCCATCCTGCTCGCGTCGGTTCTCGCCGCAGCGATCGCGTCGATCCTCCTGATCAGCAGGAACCGCGGCTACCGCAAGATCGCACAGAGCCACGCGGTCGACACCAACCGCGACGGCATCCCGGACGTCTATCAGCACCGGCCCGAGTGAGGCCGGCTGACCGAGATGGCCCCTGACCTGGAAGACTAAATCCCGGGTCAGGGGCCATTTCATTCGCGTGCGCGAGGGGGGACTTGAACCCCCACGCCCTTGCGGGCACTGGCACCTGAAGCCAGCGCGTCTACCAATTCCGCCACTCGCGCGAGGCGCGTCGGACGCGCACTCAACCTCCCGAGAATATCACGCTCCACCTCGTGGTCCTGCACGCCAGGTTCGCAGTTTCGCGCGAAGCCCGCAGCATCCCTCGCCTTTTCTGCGAACTTCGTGCCAGACTGCGAAGCCGACGACCGGCGACCCGAAGCACCCGTTCTCCACAGGACACTCAGCCGGTGCAATTAGCATGTGCGTATCGATCGGCCTGCCTGAGGAGCCTCGTGGGACTACTTGACAGCTTCGAGAAGGGACTCGAACGCGCGGTGAACAGCGCGTTCGCGAAGACCTTCCGCAGCGGCATCCAGCCCGTCGAGATCGCTTCGGCGCTGCGCCGGGAACTCGACACCAAGGCGGCGGTCGTCAGCCGCGACCGCATCCTCGCCCCGAATGCGCTGACCGTGCGGCTGTCGCCGGCCGACGACGAGAAGATGCGCACGATCGGGCCGGCGCTCGGCGAAGAGCTCGACACGCTCGTGCAGACGCACGCCACGTCGCAGGGCTACAGCTTCGCCGGGCCGGTGACCATCGCGCTGCAGCCCGACGACCGCGTGGCCACGGGCACGATCCAGGTCGACTCGCAGACCGCCTCGGGCGGGCAGGTGTCGTGGCGGCCGGTCGTCGAGATCGCCGGCCACCGGCATCCCCTCGTGAAGTCCCGCACCGTGATCGGCCGCGGCAGCGACGCCGACATCACCATCGCCGACGCCGGCACGAGCCGCAAGCACGTCGAGATCCTGTGGGACGGCGAGCGCGGCATGGTGCGCGACCTCGGGTCGACGAACGGCTCGACCATCGACGGGCGCCGGTTCTCGGAGGCCCCGCTGACGCCCGACAGCGTCGTGCGCATCGGACGCACCGACATCGTGTTCCGCGTCGTGCCGCAGGCGGCCCGGCAGCCCGCACGCCAGCCCGCCGCCAACGCCACCCGCGTCTTCGATCTGCTCGAGAAGGGTGACGTGACGTGAGCGAGCTCACCCTGCTGCTGCTGCGCATCGGGTTCCTGCTGCTGCTGTGGTGCTTCGTGTTCGCCGTCGTCTACTCGTTGCGCGCCGACCTGTTCGGGGTGCGCGTGCGCAAGATGCCGGTGGCGGCCGCCGCCGGCACCCATCCGACCGGCACGCCGTTGCCCGATGCCGCCCCCGCACCCCGCACCCCGGCGGGCATCACGAAGGCGACCACCGACACGGCCGACCGCATCGTCGTGACCTCGGGACCGAAGGCGGGCATGGAACTGCCGCTGGGCACCGAGCCGCTGACCATCGGCCGCTCGAGCGAGTCGGGACTGGTCATCCGCGACGACTACACGTCGACCCAGCATGCGCGGTTGATGCTGTGGGGACAGCAGTGGATGCTGGAGGACCTCGATTCCACGAACGGCACCTGGCATGACGGCCAGCGCGTCTCCACCCCCGTGCCCGTGCTCGTCGGCGCCCCGATCAAGGTCGGGGCCACGACCTTCGAGCTGCGGAAGTAAGGCGGCATGGTCTTCGAAGGCTCGAGCGCCGCGATCTCGCACACCGGCAAGGTCCGCTCGAACAATCAGGACTCCGGGTACGCGGGCTCGAACCTCTTCGTCGTCGCCGACGGCATGGGCGGCCACGCCGGCGGCGACGTCGCCTCGAGCATCGCGATCAGCCGCATCGAAACCCTCGACCGCCACTTCGCGAGCACCGACGACGCCGAGCGGTCCCTGCAGGAGGCGATCGCCGACGCGGCCGCCGACCTCGTCGACATGGTCGCCCGCCGGCCCGAGCTGGCCGGCATGGGAACGACGGTGTCGGCGCTGCTCATGGTCGACGACTACGCGGTCATCGCGCACATCGGCGATTCGCGCATCTATCTGTACCGGGACGACGCGCTGACGCAGATCACCGCCGACCACACGTTCGTGCAGCGCCTGGTCGACTCGGGTCGCATCACGCCGGAGGAGGCGCGGTACCACCCCCGGCGCTCCGTGCTGATGCGGGTGCTCGGCGACATGGACACCGATCCCGAGGTCGACACGTTCGTCATGCCCACGCAGCCGGGTGACCGGTGGCTGCTGTGCTCCGACGGCCTGTCGGGGGTGGTCGACGATCCGCACACGTCGAAGGCGCTCGGACTCGGCCTGGCGCCGGCGCGCACCGCCGACAACCTGCTGAAGCAGGCGCTGGATGCCGGTGCCCCCGACAACGTCACGATCGTCATCGTCGACGTGGGGGGGCAGCATCCACTGCTCACCGGCACGCCCACGATCGTCGGCTCGGCGTCGAATCCCGAGGGCGTCGCCGTGCCGGCCGCCCGCCCGGGGCGCACGAGCTGGCTGCACCCGGCACGGCAGGCGGCGAACGAGCCGAGCCACTACGAGCCCGCGGCCGAGTTCCTCGAAGAGCTCATCGAAGAGGACCGCCGCCGCGCACGACGGCGCCGCGTCACATGGATCGCCGGGTTCGTCGTGGTCATCGCGATGCTCATCGGCGGCCTCGTCATCGCCTACAACTGGACGCAGACGCGCTTCTTCGTCGGCGCCGATCACGACACCGTTGTGGTGTTCCGCGGCATCCAGCAGGGCATCGGCCCGATCCCGCTGTCGAGCGTCTACGAAGACACCGGCATCCCGCTCGACGACCTCACGTACTTCCAACAGCTGTCGGTGCAGGAGACCATCTCGGCGGGGTCGCTGAAAGAGGCGCGCGAGATCGTCGATCGCCTGCGCCCGGCGGACGGGGGTGACGGATGACTGCTCCCGAGCTGACCGCCGACACCGCTGTGGTGCGGGCCCTGAAGAAGATCCGGGTGCCGCAGACGCAGCGCAACCGCGAGCTCGCCCTGCTGATCTTCGCGCTCGTCATCAACGCGTGCGCGGTCGCCCTCGTGCAGCTGGGCGCGACCGGCGTCATCGACGCGAAGTTCCTGGTCTATTGCGGCGGCCCTGCGGCTCTGACGGTCGCCCTGCACATCGTGCTGCGGCTCACGGCCCGCGCGGCTGACCCGTTCGTGCTGCCGATCGCGACGCTGCTGACCGGGCTGGGCATCGCGATGATCTATCGGCTCGACATCGCCGAGCGCTACCACGGCTGGGCCGCCGACTCGACGCGGCAGCTGGCATGGTCGCTGATCGCGCTGGTCGGCGCGATCGCCGTGGTGCTGGTGCTGAAGAACTACCGGCTGCTGTTCCGGTACACGTACCTGTCGGGGCTGGCCGGCATCCTGCTGCTGATCCTGCCGGTCATCCCGGGCCTGGGCGCCGACGGCAACGCCGACATCTGGGTCGACTTCGGCATCTTCTCGTTCCAGCCCGGCGAGCTGGCCAAGATCTTCCTCGCGATCTTCTTCGCGGGCTATCTCGTGCGCACCCGCGAAAGCCTCACCTCGACGGGCACCCGATTCCTCGGCGTGACGTGGCCGCGCGTGCGCGAGTTCGCCCCGCTGCTGGTGGTCTGGCTCATCTCGCTGGGCATCATCGTGATGCAGCGCGACCTCGGCACAGGCGTGCTCATCTTCGGCATGTTCGTCGCGATGCTGTATGTGGCCACCGGCAAGACCGGGTGGGTGCTGATCGGCGTGATCCTCGCCGTGGCGGGGGCGTTCGCGGCATCCCGGCTGCTCCCGTACGTCGGCGAGCGCTTCACCAACTGGCTCGACGCGTTCAACCCGAACCTCATCGACAACACCAGCTATCAGCTGGTCAACGGCATCTTCGGCCTCGCCCAGGGCGGGCTGCTCGGCACCGGTCTCGGGCAGGGCCGCCCATACCTGACGCCGCTCGCGGCGAGCGACTACATCTTCCCCAGCCTCGGCGAGGAGCTGGGCCTGATCGGGGTGTTCGCGATGCTGTGCCTGTACATGGTGTTCACCAGCCGCGGCATCCGCATCGGCCTGGCCGGTCAGGACGACTTCGGCAAGCTGCTCGCGACGGGCCTGTCGTTCACGATCGCGCTGCAGGTGTTCATCATGGTCGGCGGCGTCACCCGGCTCATCCCGCTCACCGGCCTCACGACCCCGTTCCTGGCCGCGGGCGGCTCGTCGCTGGTGGCGAACTGGATCATCGTGGCACTGCTGCTGCGGATATCGGATGCGGTGCGCAGCCGCCCCCGGGTGGTGATCGGGTGACGAAAGAGCTCCGCCGCCTCAGCATCCTGATGCTGATCATGTTCCTGGCGCTGTTCGCCTCGACGAGCTGGATCCAGGTGGTGCAGGCCCCATCGCTCACGGCCAACCCCGAGAACCGAAGGGCGCTGTACGACAGCTACGAGGTGCAGCGCGGGGCGATCGTCGCGCAGGGCACGCCGATCGCCACCTCGGTGCCGACCAACGACCTGTACAGCTGGCAGCGCATGTACGTGGACGCCGACATGTGGGCCCCGGTCACCGGGTACATCAATCCGGTGCTGAACTCGGCCACCGGCATCGAGCAGGCGATGAACCAGCAGCTGTCCGGCACCGGCGGCTCGCAGTTCCTGGCGAGCCTCGACCGCATCCTCACGGGCAAGCCGCCGCGCGGGTCGAACATCGTGCTGAGCCTGGAGCCCGACATCCAGCGTGTCGCGTACGACGCGCTGGGCGACCTGCAGGGCGCGGTCATCGCCACCGAGCCGAGCACCGGGCGCGTGCTCGCCATGGTCACGAGCCCGAGCTTCGACACGAATCTGCTCGCCTCGCACGACTCCGCCGAGGTGAACGCGGCGTACGACGCGCTCGAGGCCGACCCGCGGCATCCGCTCTACAACCGCGCGATCGGCGGCGACCTCAACCCGCCCGCATCGACGTTCAAGCTCGTCGTCACCTCGGCCGCCTTCGCGTCCGGCGAGTGGACGCCCGAGTCGACGCTGCCCAACCCCATCCGCTACACGCTGCCGGGCACCTCGACCACGGTGCAGAACTCCGGGGGCAGCGACTGCGGGGGCGCCGAGACGGTCACGATCGCCGATGCGCTGCGGTTGAGCTGCAACATCCCCTTCGCCGAGCTCGCCGTCGAACTCGGCGACGATGCGATCCGCGAAGAGGCCGAGAAGTACGGGTTCAACCGTTCCTTCTCGATGCCGCTCGAGTCGACGCCGTCGACCTACCCGCGCGCGCTGTCGGACGACAAGACGGCCCTGACCGGGTTCGGTCAGGGCGATGTGCGCGCCACCCCGCTGCAGATGAACATGGTGTCTGCCGGCATCGCCAACGGCGGCCTCGTGATGGACCCGATGATGGTCGATCGGGTCGTCGGTCCCGACCTGTCGGTGCAGCGGACCTTCGAGCCCACCGAGTTCGGGCGGGCGCTGGACGAGGACCTCGCCGCTACGATGACGCGGCTCATGGTCGCCAATGTCAGTTCCGGCGTAGCGAGCAATGCAAGAATAGACGGCGTCGACGTTGCCGGGAAGACGGGCACCGCGGAGAACGGAAAGACCGACCCCTACACGCTGTGGTTCACCGGGTTCGCCCCCGCAGATGATCCTCAGGTTGCCGTCACCGTCGTCGTGGATGATGGCGGAGGACAGGGTCAGTCAGGATTCGGGAACACCATTGCGGCCCCGATCGCGAAGAAGGTCATGGAGGCGGTGCTGAACCGATGAGGCCAACACAGGGGATGTCTTTCGGCGGCCGGTACGAGCTGCAGTCACGCATCGCGATCGGCGGTATGGGCGAGGTCTGGGAGGCCACAGATCACGTCATCGGACGCACCGTGGCGATCAAGATCCTCAAGGACGAGTACATGGGCGACCCGGGCTTCCTCGAGCGCTTCCGCGCCGAGGCCCGGCACGCGGCGCTCGTCAACCACGAGGGCATCGCCAGCGTCTTCGACTACGGCGAGGAGAACGGGTCTGCCTTCCTCGTCATGGAGCTGGTGCCGGGCGAGGCGCTGTCGACCATCCTCGAGCGCGACGGGTCGCTGTCCAGCGACAAGACGCTCGACATCGTCGCCCAGACCTCCGCCGCCCTGCAGGCCGCGCACGTCGCGGGTCTCGTACACCGCGACATCAAGCCCGGCAACCTGCTGATCACGCCCGACGGCCGGGTGAAGATCACCGACTTCGGCATCGCGCGCATCGCCGATCAGGTGCCGCTCACGGCGACCGGCCAGGTCATGGGCACGGTGCAGTACCTGTCGCCCGAACAGGCATCCGGGCACCCGGCTTCCCCTGCCACCGACACCTACTCACTCGGCATCGTCGCGTACGAGTGCCTGGCCGGCAAGCGCCCCTTCACCGGCGAGTCGCAGGTGGCCATCGCCATGGCGCAGATCAACGAGCAGCCGCCGCCGCTGCCGCCGACCGTGGCCGTGCCGGTGCAGAACCTCGTGATGGCCATGATCGCCAAGAAGCCCGAGGACCGGCCGGGATCGGCCGCCACCGTGGCCCGCGCCGCCGCGGCGTTGCGCCGGGGAGACGTGGTCGCTGCCGCTGCCGCCGTGCCCGCCATCGCCACCGGAGGCGCTTCCGGCGACGACATGACACAGCTGGTCGGCACCGGGCTGGCGACCGACGCGGCCACGCGCATCATTCCGGCCGGCGCCGCGGGCGCCACCGCGACGGCCACCCTGGCCACGGCCGATGCCCCCGCCAAGCGCAAGCGCAGCGCATGGACGTGGCCGCTGATCGTGCTCATCGTGCTGCTGCTGCTCGTGCTCGGCGGCACGATCTGGGCGCTCGTCGCCAACAACGACGGCGGACCCGCGCCGACATCGAGCTCGGGCACACCCACGCCGACCAACACGACACCGACGCCGACACCGACACCGACCGAGGACCGCATCAACGTCGACGAGCTCGGCCTGATCGGCAAGACCTGCGACGCCGCGCGTCAAGTGCTCGACGACAACGACCTCGTCGCCTCGTGCGTCGAGGGCAACGCGGCCGAGTCCGCCGACCAGCAGGGCCTCATCTACGCCGTCGACCCGACCGGCCGCGTCCCGGAGGGCACCACGATCACCGTCACGACCTACAGCGCACCCGTCGCGATCGGCAAGCCGACGACGGCCCCGCGCATCACGGTCGGCGGCAACCCGGCCACCCAGGTCGAGGCGGGGTCGACGGTCAAGCTGAACTGGGAGTTCTTCAACTGCCCCTCCGGCACCGGGGTGCTCAGCGCCTACACGGTGGCAATCCGAGGAGCGGAGTTCGCCGCAGGCGGCACCGAGCGCAGCTTCGGCCCGACCGAGCGTCAGACCGACATCGTCGTGAACGGCGCCGTCGGATCGAACGTGAGTGCGACGTATACCGCCACCTGCGGCGGCAACAATTCGGGTTCCTCCCCGCCGATGGACGTGCCGATCATCGCGGCGGCCGAGGCAGGTGAGGACACCGAGCCCTGATCCGTTAAGCTGGCTGGGTTCCACCGCAGGGGAGTGTACGTGACGAGTGACACGCGTGTGCTGTCGGGCCGCTATCGCATCGATGAGCTGATCGGTCGTGGCGGCATGGCCACCGTGTACCGCGGATACGACCTCACGCTGGGCCGCCCTGTCGCGATCAAGGTGCTCAAGCCCGAACTCGCGCGCGACAGCACGTTCCGCACCCGGTTCCGCCTCGAGGCACAGGCGGCGTCGCGCATGTCCGATCCCAGCATCGTGCGCGTCTACGACGCGGGGGAGGACAGCGAACGGGATGCCGATGGCACGACGCATCCCGTTCCGTTCATCGTGATGGAGCTCGTCCATGGCGAGTTGCTGAAGGACGTCATCGCGGCCGGCCCGGTGCCCGTCACCGATGCGGTGCGCTATGTGGACGGCATCCTCGAGGCGCTGGCGTACTCGCATCGTGCGGGCGTCGTGCACCGCGACATCAAGCCGGGCAACGTCATGGTCACCTCGACGGGCCAGGTCAAGGTCATGGACTTCGGCATCGCCCGTGCCGTGTCGGACTCGTCGTCGACGGTGGCCGACACGACCGCGATCATCGGCACGGCGTCGTACTTCTCGCCCGAGCAGGCCAAGGGCGAGCCGGTGGATGCACGTGCCGACCTGTACTCGACCGGTGTGGTGCTCTACGAGCTGCTCACCGGACGCCCGCCGTTCCGGGGCGACACCCCGGTGGCCGTCGCGTACCAGCACGTCAGCGAGACGCCGCTGGCCCCGTCCGAGGTCAACTCCGACGTGCCGCGTGCACTCGACACAGTGGCGCTGCGAGCGCTGGCGAAGGATCCGTTCCAGCGCTATCAGGACGCCGCGCAGTTTCGCGAGGCACTGGATGCGACCGTCGACGGCCGCTCGCCGTCCAAGCGCGCCGTGGGCACGCTCACCAGCGAGCTGTACGGTCCCAACCCGCGCCAGGCGGCAGAGACCGCGCGCACGCTGCGCCAGCTGAGCACCGACACGACGATGAAGCGCACGCAATCGGGGCCGCCCGTCGCGTGGATCTGGACGAGCGTCGCGGTGCTCGCGGTGCTGATCCTGTCTGTGGTGTTCTTCGTTCTGTCGATCCAGCCCGACTCCGGGGTGCCATCGAGCTCGCGGGTCGTTCCCGACGTCTCGGGGATGAACTACGACGCCGCCAACCGGCTGCTGCAAAGCGAGGAGCTCGTGCCCTATCGCGTCGACCAGATCGACGGCACCGTGGAGGAGGGGCTGGTCATCCGCACCGATCCCGCCGCCGAAGAGACCGTCACACCGGGGCAGCAGATCACGGTCTACGTATCGACCGGAGCCGAGAAGGCGGCCGTGCCGCCGCTCGTGGGCGTCTCGCTCGAGGAGGCGACGACCGCCCTGACCGACGTGAAGCTGACGCTCGGCGTCGTCACCCAGCGCAACGACCCATCGCTGGCTGTGGGCGTGGTCATCTCATCCGACCCGGTCGAGGGGACCGAGCTCGTGCTGGACACTCCGGTGAACCTCGTGGTGGCCACCGGTCGTGTGCAGATTCTCGACTACACCGGGTTCACGCTCGACGCCGCCACGGCCGCGCTCGAAGGCAGCGAGTCGCAGCTGCAGGTCGAACGCGTCGACGACCCGTCGTGCCCGGCCACCGATCCGCTGACGGTGATCGCCCAGTCGATCCCGCCCGGCGAAGCGCCCGTGCACGCGACGGTGCAGCTCACGGTCTGCTCCGGGTAGTCGCGCCGCAGGCGCTCAGGGGTGCAGACCCACCGCTGCGGCGCGGGCCGCCGGCATCCCGGCCCCTGCGAGCCAGTTCGCCAGCAGCCGGTGCCCGCCCTCGGTGAGCACGCTCTCGGGGTGGAACTGCACGCCGAAGATGGGCAGATCGCGGTGCGCGATGCCCATGATGACCCCGCCAGAGGTACGACTGGTCACCGTGAGCTCATCGGGCAGGGTCTCGGGCACGATCGCCAGCGAGTGGTAGCGGCCCGCGGCGAACGGGGTGGGCAGCCCGGCGTACAGCGCCGACCCGTCGTGGTGCACGGCGGAGACCATGCCGTGCATGAGTTCGGGGGCGTGGTCGACGCGGGCGCCGAAGGCCGCGGCGATCACCTGGTGCCCCAGGCACACGCCGAGCAGCGGCATCCGCACCGCCGCGGCCGCGTGCACGACGTCGATCGATGCACCGGCGCCGGCGGGTTTGCCCGGCCCGGGGGAGATCATCACGGCGTCGACGCCGGCGAGGGATGCTGCAGCACCATGGAGCTCGTCGGCCTCGACCAGGTCTGCCGCCGCACCGAGTTCACGCAGATACCCGACGAGGGTGTGCACGAAGCTGTCGTGGTTGTCGACGACCAGCACCCTGGTCATTCGACAGTGACCTCCTGCGGGTTGACGAACTGGCTCACCCAGGGAAACCCGTACCAGAACAGCACGTACAGCAGCACCACCACCACGATGAGCACGATCAGCAGCCGCACCCACCACGGGCCGGGGAGCATCCGCCACAGTGCGCCGTACATCAGGCCTCCGTCACCGGGTCGAGCGACGTGGGCGCGCCGGCACCGCGCGGCTGGAACGAGTCGAACGAGCCATAGGCGATGATGCGCTCGACATTCGAGTAGCGGGGCGAGCAGCTGGTGAGGGTGATGAAGCGGTCGCCGGCCTCGGCACCCAACGCCTGCGGCACCGGCAGCAGCACCTCGACGGCGTCGGGCCGCACGTACTCAAGGGTGCGGAACCGGTAGGTATACCAGCCCTCCTGCGTCTCGAGCACGATGGCGTCGCCCACATGCAGGTCGGCGATGCGCGCGAACGGCGCACCGAACGTGGTGCGGTGTGCGGCGAGCGCGAAGTTGCCGACCTCACCGGGCAGCTGCGTGTCGACGTAGTGGCCGATCATGGCCTGGTCGAGGATGCTGCGCTTGTCGACACCGTCGGCCACCTTGACGGTGTAGTCGTCACCGAAGCGCGGCACGTACAGCAGCCCGAACACATCGCCCTCGGTCGGCGGTGCGATCGCTGCGGGATCGACGGGCTCTGCCGGGTCTGCCGGGTCTGCGGGGTCGGGGAGGATCGCGGCATCGTCGGCGAGGGCCCACTCCTCGGCCAGCTCGTGGCCCTCGGCGTTGGCCTGGGCGCCCATGATCCAGTCGCCCACCCACAGCTGCCACGCGGCGTACAGCAGCACGACGACCCCGACCGTGATGAGCAGTTCGCCGAGCACGCCGGTGACGCTCGCGCCCCGCCGCGGACGGCGGGCACGGGCGTCTGCAGTCATGGCCCCGGTCACAGAGCGAGTTTATCCCCTGAGACCTGGAAGGATGCGGCACGTCCGGTGACCTAGACTGGGGACCATGGCACGGTCACACAAGGGCGAGGAGCCCATCGTCGAGGGCGAGCGCGAAGACGCGCCCAACCCCGTCTGGTTCAAGCCCCTCATGGTCGGCTTCATGCTGCTGGGCCTCGCCTGGATCATCGTCTTCTACCTGAGCCTGCAGGCGTATCCCATCCCCGGTATCGGCGGGTGGAACCTCGCGATCGGCTTCGGCATCGCGTTCATCGGCTTCCTGATGACGACGCGGTGGCGCTGAATCCGAGCTCGAATTACACGCGTGTGATTCATCCCCAACTGGGGATGAATCTGTGGATAGACCAGCCCGTCGGGGCGCAACGCGGCGCAGGCGTCAGACGTAGAGCACCGCGGGGATGATCAGCAACGCGAGCAGCACGACGGCGACCGCGATCAGCAGCCACTGCTGCAGCCGCTGCTGACGAACTCCGCGCGTGCGGGCGAAGAGGAATCCGACGGCGGCGCCCACGATGAACCCACCGACGTGCGCCTCCCCCGAGATGCGGATCGCGGCGAGCGAGCCGCCGACGATGCCGAGAATGATCGGCAGCGCGAAGTTGATCGCGATGATGATCACGATGCCGGTGACGTTCGCACCGATGTGCCGGCCGATCACCAGCAGTGCGCCGAACAGGCCGAAGATCGCACCGGATGCCCCGACCACCCACACCCCCGGGGCGAGCAGTGCCACGGCGACCGAGCCGCCGAGCCCGCTCAGCAGGTACAGGGAGAGGAACCGCCACCGGCCGAGCAGCGGCTCGAGGCTGCGGCCGATCATGAACAGCGCGAGCATGTTCAGGCCCATATGCCAGAAGCTGCCGTGCACGAGCAGCACGGTGAACAGGCGCCACGGCTCGAATCCGACCTGGGGCATCACCAGCAGGCTGTTGAACGCCAGCAGCTGCTGCACCGGTGAGCCGGGGATCAGCTGCGTCAGGTATGCCACGGCGGTGATGCCCATGATCCAGAACGTGACAAGCGGTCTCGTGTCGCGCACGACCGAGAGCGTCGACCCCCGCGATCGGGCGGCTCGCGCCACACGCGGGGCCGCCCGCCGCTGCTCGCGCATGCACTCGGGGCAGATCACACCGACGGCGCCCTGCGTCTGGCACTCCCCGCAGATCGTGCGCCCGCAGCGCTGGCAGAGCGCGAAGCTCTGCCGATCGGGATGCCGGTAGCAGAAGTTGTCGGGATTCGACCTGAACGCGTCGGTCGTCATGCGCGGACTCGCCGTGCCGGGTCAGGCGTCGGCGATGTCGATCGACGAAAGGACGACGGGCTCGACGGGCCGGTCGCCGGCCGCCGTCGGCACTGCGCTGATCGCGTCGACGACGGCCCGCGAAGCGTCGTCGGCGACCTCACCGAAGATCGTGTGCTTGCCGGTGAGCCACGGGGTCGGGTCGGTGGTGATGAAGAACTGCGATCCGTTGGTGCCTTCCGGCTGGCCCGTGATGGCGTTGCGGCGCAGGCCCGCGTTGGCCATCGCCAGCAGGTAGGGGGCGCCGAACGACAGCTCGGGGTGGATCTCGTCGTTGAACGTGTAGCCGGGGCCGCCGGTGCCCTGACCGAGCGGGTCGCCGCCCTGGATCATGAAGCCGGGGATGATGCGGTGGAAGATCACATCCGTGTAGAGCGGACCCTCACCGGGCGCGCCCGTGGTGGGGTCGGTCCATTCACCGGTGCCGTCGGCGAGTCCGGTGAAATTGCGCACCGTCCGCGGTGCGTGATCTCCGAAGAGGTTGACGACGATGTCGCCGTGGTTGGTGTGCAGGGTCGCGACCGCGGTGGGAACTGGCATATGTACATTCTCGCAGAGTTCTGCGCAATCTCTTCCGGCACAGGCATGGTCTGGCAAGATGGGGACGTACGACATCCTCACGACAGGGAGGGGCCCCGTGAGCCTCAGCCGCAAGCGCAAGAAGGAACTCCGCAACCTGCAGAGCCAGGCGAACAAGCTCTGGGAGTCGCAGCAGGTACTGGTCGGTGAGGCCGGTTCGGTCGCCCGCGAAGCCGGACGCCAGCTGGGCAACTACAGCCGCGAGCACGTGGTGCCGACCGTGCAGTCGACGTACGGCCAGTACGCCGCCCCGTACGTCGACCGCGGCGTGAAGTTCTCGAAGAAGTTCGTGAACGACGGGATCATCCCGGCGACGGGTACCGTGGTCGGCTCGGCGCTATCGGTGTGGGATGCCGCAAACGAAGCCCGTGCCCGCCTGGCCGCCGGCCGCGGAATGAACATCGACTTCGCGCGCCTCCAGAAGAAGGCGGACAAGCGCGGCAAGGCTGTGTCGAAGAAGCTCTCCGCGCAGCTGCGCTCGGTGCAGCCCGAGAAGAAGGGGCTGGGCGCCGGCGGCGTCATCGCCATCATCCTCGGGGTGGGTGCCGCGATCGGCGTCCTCTACGCGGCGTGGCAGACGCTGCGCGCCGACGACGAGCTCTGGGTCGCCGACGACCCGCTGCGTGCGCCCGACGCGTGACCCCTTCCCTGCCCGAGACTGTCTCGCTCCCCGAGCCTGTCTACGGGCGCGTCGCGCGCGCGGCGGCGGCCCTCGGTCTCGAGATCGAGATGCGCGAGCGCCCCGCAGCGAAGAGCCTGCCCGAGGCCGCAGAGTTGCTGGGCGTCAGGCCGGCCGACATCGTCAAGACGCTCGTCGTCAAGCGCACCTCGACAAGCTCGGGGAGCGAGGGGGAGTTCCTGTTCGCGCTGGTACCCGGCGACCGGGCGATCTCGTGGCCGAAGCTGCGCGCCGTCGTCGGCGTCAACCGCCTGACGCTGCCCGACCCCGATGTCGCCCTCGCGGCAACCGGTTACGAACGCGGCACGATCGTTCCGCTCGGCAGCACGACCGCCTGGCCGGTGTACGCCGACGAGCACATCGTGGGCACCCGGATCGCGATGGGTGCGGGCGCGCACGGGTACAGCATGTTCGTCGATGCGGACGCCCTCATCGCCGCGCTCGGCGCGACGGTGGCCGACATCTCACAGGAGCTCACAGCATCCCGCTCATCGTGAGCGCGATGTCCACCAGCCGCACCCGCTGCAGTGGAGTTCGAGTACACCTTCACTTGTGGAGCCTAGGAGATTCGAACTCCTGACATCTTGCTTGCAAAGCAAGCGCTCTACCAACTGAGCTAAGGCCCCGTGTGGGCTTCCCGCAGAGGAAACCGGTGGGGCTACCAGGACTTGAACCTGGGACCTCTTCATTGTCAGGGTATCTCGTGGAATCTTGACGATTCCATCTGACCTGCTGACAAGTGATTTCGGTGCGCCGGGCGAACCCCTGTGTAAGAGGATAGCAGTTCGGGGCACACGCGGGGCACACGTCGCATGGACGCTCCAAGCTTTCACGATCTGCCCGACGAGTGGGCGGTGCCGCTGGCTACGGCACTCGTCAACGGCAGGTGCTCGCGCCCCGTCGAGACGGCGGGCGGGCTCCTCGTGCGGTGCGGATCGCGACGGGTGGCGGTGTGCCCTTCGTGTGCCGAGATGGTGCGCGGCGATTGGGCGGCAATCGCTCAAAGCGGCGGCTTCGATCCCCCAGCAGGCAAGCGGTTCAGGTTCTATCTGCTGACGCTGACCGCGCCGAGCTTCGGGCGAGTTCACTCGATCCCGCACGCTGCGAAAGAGTCGCGCCGCTGCCGCTGCGGTGCGCGACACACTGAGGCAGACGCGGCATTGTCGGGGGTGCCGGTCGATCCCGACGCCTACGACTACGCGGGCGCGGTGGCGTTCAACTACGGGTTCGGTCCGCTGTGGAACACCACGAAGACACGGCTTCGGGATGCGTGGGAGTCGTTGGCGTTCTTCGCGGTGCGGGAGTGGCAGGATCGCGGCGTGCTACACCTGCACGCGATCATCCGTATCGACGCTGCCGAGACAGGCCCGCCGTCAATGGTGGAGGCTCGGGCGAAGAGCACCACTGCCCGCAATCCGCTCGACGGTTCGGTGCTGCGGTGGGGTGCGCAATCGAAGTGCGACCCGCTCACCACGGACGGCGACGG
>NZ_JBKEAF010000122.1:0-36502 GCF_047971895.1 Microbacterium sp. | reverse complement strand
CGATCGTCTTGCCATCGATCGGCTTGGTTGCGTCGTACTGCACTCTCAGAAGAATGTCAGCGCCCTCGGGAACTTCGGCGCCGTCGCCGATGACCTGCCCGTCTGGATATATCAGATCAATATCGATGCCCGGCGTATTCGTATCCGCGTGAGCAGCCGACGTCGTGGCGGCTAGACCTGTCACCACGAGAAGCATCGCCAGCAGCGCGGCCAGCGCCCTGTAACCCCAAGACGAACTGCTCGGTCTTGTCTCCACAACAGCACCCCCAGAAGATGCCTCACTCGCCCACGGCCCGCGACCGGACGGCGACCGAAATCCTCTAAACTCCACGTTCTACCTCCCCCTGAAATGTCCCAGCGCCCGTCGACTTCCGGGCATATTGCTCCACCAGAAACTGTGGGCTCGACCCTTGTGCTTGGGCACGCTGATCCGACGTTGAGTCGGAAGACGCAAGCGTATCAGAGATGGAGGAACAACCGCGGGCGTGTCGCTCCAGGGTCGAGGCTCGGAAGCTTGCTGAGGAGCGCGACACCCTCCGTCAGGCGGCGGAGTCTCTCACCGGGGAGACGAACTGGTGAACCGCTTCGTTGAGGATCACAAGGACACGTGGAGCGTGAAGCGGGTATGCGAAGCGATCGAGATCGCGACGTCGTTCTACGCATGGCTGACATCCGCGCCGGGTCGGGCAGCACACGCGGCGGAGGACCAGGCGCTGGCGGCGACGATCCGTGTGCTGCAGGACCTGCTCAGGGCGGTGATCGCGCGTACGGTGCCCCCGGATCACGAGCGAGCTCAACGATGGCCAGCCGTCCGAGGCGCGGCTGAATCACCAGCAAGCGGCTCGGGATGATGCACGCCCACGGGCTTGCCGAGATCACGATCTCCATACGCAAACTCGTCCACACCCTGCACGAGCACACCGAACCCGCCCACCCCGAGCTCTACCTCACCGCCTGACGATACCCCTCACCAGGAGCAGCCGAAGTGACACCACGACATGGGACTCGACCTTGCTTGGGAGCACCCACCGTCACAGAGTCGCGAGGGCATCGCGGTACGCATCGAGCGCGCGTGACGTGCCCGGATCGGTCACCACGCTCCAGCGCACGACGCCGTGCTGGTCGATGAGGAAGCTCGCGCGGTCGGCGAAGCCCTTCTCGTGCAGGAACACGCCGTAGGCGCCGGCGACCTCGCCATGCGGCCAGAAGTCGGAGGCGAGATCGAACCCGTACCCCTGCTCGGCTGCCCACGCGCGAAGACTGAAGTGGCTGTCGACCGACACGCCGATGACCCGCACCGATGCGGCCTCGAACAGCGCGAGGTTGTCACGGATCTCGCACAGCTCTGCCTGGCAGCGACCGGAGAACGCGAGCGGGAAGAAGACGAGCACGACGGGCGAATCGCGCCACGCATCACTGAGTGTGAGCGTGCCGCCGCCGGCGATGGGCAGGGTGAAGTCAGGGGCTTGATCCCCGGTCTGAACTGTCATGCCGTCATCCTCCCATCCGGGCGCCGCTCCAGCTCGGCAGTGGTGGAACGTGACTAGGCTGATCACGGAACGCGTTGTCGCACCTCGACAAACGACGTCCTCCCCGCGCTCGATTGATCTGGCACGACCTGCCAACCGACGAAAGGCCTTCCGTGACTGTCCACGACCAGGATCCGTACTCCCAGGGCCCCCTCGACAGCGACCCCGAAGAAACCGGTGAGTGGCAGCAGTCGTTGGACCAGCTCGTCGAGGCCAAAGGCCCCGGGCGCGGCCGCGAGATCATGCTGAGCCTGCTTCAGAAGTCACGCGAACTGCAGCTGAACGTGCCGCAGGTGCCGACCACCGACTACATCAACACGATCGCTCCCGAGAACGAGCCCGCGTTCCCGGGTGACGAAGAGCTCGAGCGACGGTACCGCCGCTGGATCCGCTGGAACGCGGCGATCACCGTGCACCGCGCACAGCGCCCGGGCATCGGGGTCGGCGGGCACATCTCGACGTACGCGTCGTCGGCCTCGCTGTACGAGGTCGGGTTCAACCACTTCTTCCGCGGGCTCGACCACGCCGGCGGCGGGGATCAGATCTTCATCCAGGGCCACGCCTCCCCCGGAATCTACGCACGTTCGTTCCTCGAAGGGCGCCTGTCCGAGTCGCAGCTGGACGGCTTCCGGCAGGAGAAGTCCAAGGCACCCGACGGCATCCCGTCGTACCCGCACCCTCGTCTCATGCCGGAGTACTGGCAGTTCCCGACGGTCTCGATGGGGCTGGGGCCGATCAATGCGATCTATCAGGCGCAGGCGAACAAGTACCTGACCCAGCGCGGGATCAAGGACCTCTCAGATTCGCACGTGTGGGCCTTCCTCGGCGACGGCGAGATGGACGAGGTCGAGAGCCGCGGCCAGCTGCAGGTGGCCGCCAACGAGGGGCTCGACAACCTGACGTTCGTCATCAACTGCAACCTGCAGCGTCTCGACGGACCGGTGCGCGGCAACGGCAAGATCATCCAGGAGCTGGAGAGCTTCTTCCGGGGTGCCGGCTGGAACGTCATCAAGGTCATCTGGGGCCGGGGCTGGGACGGATTGCTCGAGCAGGATGTCGACGGCGCGCTCGTCCGTGTCATGAACAGCACCCCCGACGGTGACTACCAGACGTACCGCGCCGAGAACGGCGCATTCATCCGCGAGCACTTCTTCGGGAAAGATGAGCGGACGCTCGAGATGGTCAAGGACTGGTCGGACGATGCGATCTGGGGCGATCTACGCCGCGGCGGGCACGACTACGCCAAGGTCTACGCCGCCTACAAGGCCGCTGTCGAGCACAAGGGCCAGCCCACGGTGATCCTCGCCAAGACGATCAAGGGGTACGGACTGGGTCACCACTTCGCGGGGCGCAACGCCACCCATCAGATGAAGAAGATGACTCTCGACGACCTCAAGCAGTTCCGTGACGGGATGCGGGTTCCGATCACCGACGCGCAGCTCGAGGAGAATCCGTATCTGCCGCCGTACTACAACCCCGGCATGCAGGACGAGACGATCCAGTACATGCTCGAGCGGCGCAAGACCCTGGGCGGGTTCCTCCCGGAGCGTCGCACGACGCACATCCCGCTGACGCTGCCGGACGACAGCGCATACGCGCAGATGAAGAAGGGCTCGGGCACCCAGGAGATCGCCACCACGATGGCGTTCGTGCGCCTGCTCAAGGACCTGCTGCGGGTCAAGGACTTCGGGCACCGCATCGTGCCGATCATCCCCGACGAAGCCCGCACCTTCGGCATCGACGCGTTCTTCCCCACCGCGAAGATCTACAACCCGCACGGGCAGAACTACACGTCGGTCGACCGCGAGCTGCTGCTGGCCTACAAAGAGAGCCCGCAGGGTCAGATCGTGCACGTCGGCATCAACGAGGCCGGAGCCGTCGCCGCCTTCACCGCCGCCGGCACGGCGTACTCGACGCACGGCGAGCCGCTCGTCCCGGTCTACGTGTTCTACTCGATGTTCGGCTTCCAGCGCACCGGCGACGCGCAGTGGGCAGCCGGCGACCAGATGACGCGCGGCTTCGTGATCGGGGCCACGGCGGGTCGTACGACGCTGACCGGCGAGGGCCTGCAGCACGCCGACGGCCACTCCCCGCTGCTCGCCTCGACCAACCCGGCGACGGTGTCGTACGACCCCGCCTACGGCTACGAGATCGCACACATCGTGCGCTCCGGTCTGGACAGGATGTACGGCGGCAGCCATCCGGACCCGAACGTCATGTACTACCTCACGGTGTACAACGAGCCGCTGGTGCAGCCGGTCGAGCCCGACGGTGTGGATGTCGACGGTATCGTCCGCGGCATCCACCGCGTGGCCACGGCCGACGGTGAGGGTCCTCGCGCCCAGCTGCTCGCCTCCGGCGTCGGTGTGCCGTGGGCTCTCGAGGCGCAGCAGCTGCTGCGCGACGACTGGGGCGTGCAGGCGGATGTCTGGTCGGTCACCTCGTGGGCGGAGCTGCGCCGCGACGGCCTCGCCGCCGACGAGCACAACTTCCTCCACCCCGAGGAGGAGCCGCGTACCGCCTACGTCACCGAGAAGCTGAAGGATGCGACCGGCCCGGTCGTGGCGGTGAGCGACTTCATGCACGCGGTGCAGGATCAGATCCGCCCCTGGGTGCCGAACCGCTTCGCCACGCTCGGCGCCGACGGCTTCGGCTTCTCAGACACCCGGGCGGCCGCGCGCAGGTTCTTCAAGATCGACGGGCCCTCGATCGTCGTGCGCACGCTGCAGGCGCTTGCGCAGGACGACGCGGTCGACCGCGGGCTGGCGGCGCAGGCGATCGAGAAGTACCGGCTATTCGACGTGAACGCGGGCACCACCGGGAACGCAGGCGGCGAGAGCTGACACCGCCTATGTCGAAGAAGGCGCCCATGGACAGGGAGCAGACGCTCGCCTGGCTGCGGCGCATCTCCGGCGATCTGGCCACGGCCACACTGCGCCGGCTCGAGGAGTCGCTGCCGTGGTATGCCGAGATGCCTCCCGCCCGGCGGTCCGCCGTCGGTCTGGTGGCGCAGGCAGGGATCACGTCGTTCATCCAGTGGTACGACGACCCCACCTCCACCCCCTGGATCGCCTCCGACATCTTCGCGGTGGCCCCCCGGGAGCTGCTGCGCAGCGTGAGCCTGCAGCAGACGCTGCAGCTGATCCGCGTGAGCGTCGAGGTCACCGAGGAGCGCGTCGCGGGAAAAGGCGCGCCGCTGCGCGAGGCGATCCTGCTGTACTCCCGCGAGGTCGCCTTCGCCGCCGCCGACGTGTACGCCCGGGCTGCCGAGGCTCGCGGGCTGTGGGATGCGCGCCTGGAGGCGCTCGTGGTCGACTCGATCCTCACGGGTGAGACCGACGAGGAGCTGCCCAGCCGGATCGCGGCGCTGGGCTGGCACGGCCACGGTGAGGTGTGCGTGCTGGTGGGGACCACTCCCCCGCAGTTCGACGTCGATCAGCTGCGCCGTCGGGCCCGCAAGCTCGACGTCGACGTGCTCATCGGCGTGCAGGGCTCCCGCCTCGTGGTCGTGATCGGCCGGGCGAGCCCGCTCGGCACGCCCGCCGACGAGCTCGTCGAAGGATTGCCGTTCACCGACATCGCCCACCAGCTGGAGCCGGGTTTCGGACCCGGCTATCTCGTGCTCGGGCCGACGATGAGCGCGCTGGTGGATGCCAGCCAGAGCGCACGCGCAGCGCTGGCCGGGTTCGCCGTGGCCCGCGGGTGGCGCAATGCCCCGCGCCCGGTGGAAGCAGATGATCTTCTGCCCGAGCGCGCACTCGCCGGCGACCCGCTGGCCCGCCAGACGCTCGTGGAGCGCATCTATCGCCCGCTGCACGCACACAGCCCCGACCTCGTGGCCACCCTGTGGAGCTACCTCGACAACGGCCGGTCGCTGGAGGCGACGGCCCGTGAGCTGTTCGTGCACCCGAACACGGTGCGCTACCGGCTGAAGCGGGTCTCTGACGTGATCGGATGGGATGCCACGGGTCCGCGCGAGGCACTGATTCTGCAGACCGCGCTCATCCTCGGGTCGATCGGCCAAGCCGACATCCGTCGACGTGCGCAGCGAAATCCACAATGATTCCGCGGATTCTTGTGCTGGGTTCTACCAGTGAGGGGTATCTCATGATTGGCAGGATGGAAAAGTGATCGTCGTCGTCTGCCCGGGACAGGGCTCTCAAACACCCGGCTTCCTCGCACCCTGGCTCGAGCTCGACGGGATGCGCGAGCGCCTGGAGAAGTACTCGGATGCCGCGGGTGTGGATGTCATCGAGCACGGCGTGCATTCGGATGCCGCGCTGATCCGCGACACGAGTATCGCGCAGCCGCTCATCGTAGCGGCGAGTCTCACGACCTGGCATGCCCTCACCGACCTCGTCCCGAAGGGCGCGATCGGCGGTGTCGCCGGCCATTCGGTGGGCGAACTCGCCGCGCTGCCCGCGGCCGGCGTGCTCACCGACGACGCGGCGATGCGTCTGGTCGGGGTGCGTGGCCGCGCCATGGCGCATGCCGCCGCTTTCGAGATGACCGGCATGAGCGCGATCGTCGGTGGTGTCGAGGCCGAGGTCATCGCGTGCATCGACGACCTCGCGCTGACCGCGGCCAACCGCAACGGCGCCGGCCAGATCGTCGCCGCCGGCGGGCTCGGGCAGCTCGATCGCCTGCAGAAGCACCCGCCCGCCGGTGCCCGTGTCATCCCGCTGCCGGTCGCCGGCGCCTTCCACACGGTGTACATGCACTCCGCCGTCGACAAGCTCACGCATGCCGCGGCCGACGTGGACGTCGCCGATCCGCAGCTGACGCTGTGGACGAACCACGACGGCTCGGTCGTGACCACCGGGCGCGAGGCCATCGACCTCCTCGTCGGGCAGGTCGCCTCCCCGGTGCGCTGGGATCTGTGCATGGAGTCGTTCGCCGCCCACGCGGTGACGGGGATCGTCGAGCTGGCACCGGCCGGCACCCTGGTGGGGCTCGCCAAGCGGGCGCTGAAGGGCGTGCCGACGGTAGCCGTCAAGACGCCCGACGACCTGCAGAAGGCCGTCGCGCTGATCACGGGAGGTCACGCATGACGGTCACCTTGACTCCGTCCACCGGAGCGGCGTACACACGCATCTACGCGTACGGCGCGGCTCGCGGCGAGAATGCCGTGCCGAATGACGATCTGGTAGGCCCGATCGACTCGAGCGACGAGTGGATCCGCCAGCGCACCGGCATCGTCACCCGCACGCGCGCGGACCACGACACCACCGCCGTCGATCTCTCGGCCAATGCGGCCGCCGAGGCGATCGCGCGGTCCGGCGTCGCCCCGGCCGACATCGACGCCGTGATCGTCGCCACGATCAGCAACCCCAAGCAGACGCCGTCGGTGTCGGCGATCGTGGCCGATCGGATCGGTGCGAACCCCGCCCCCTCATACGACGTCAACGCGGCGTGCGCAGGGTTCGCCTACGCGGTCGCTCAGGCCGATGCGCTGATCCGGGCCGGCGCCGCGCACTACGCCGTCGTCGTCGGGGCCGAGAAGCTCAGCGACATCGTCGACCCCACCGACCGCAGCATCTCCTTCCTGCTCGGCGACGGCGCCGGCGCCGTCGTCATCGGGCCCAGCGACACCCCGGGCATCGGCCCCACGGTCTGGGGGTCGGACGGCTCCAAGGCCGACGCGGTCGGCATGAACCACACTCTGACCCAGTTCCGCGACGGCGAGGCGCCGTGGCCGACGCTGCGCCAGGAGGGACCGACCGTCTTCCGGTGGGCGGTCTGGGAGATGGCCAAGGTCGCACGCCAGGCACTCGAGTCCGCGGGCATCGACGCATCCGACCTGTCCGCCTTCATCCCTCACCAGGCGAACATGCGCATCATCGACGAGCTCGCTAAGCAGCTGAAGCTGCCCGACACGGTGCTCATCGGACGCGACATCGAGACGACGGGCAACACGTCGGCCGCATCCATCCCGCTGGCCACGCACCGACTCCTCGAGGAGCACCCCGAGCTCAGCGGCGGGCTCGCCCTGCAGATCGGCTTCGGCGCCGGTCTCGTGTTCGGTGCGCAGGTCGTCGTGCTGCCGTGAGACCGCGACTCTAGACTGAACAGCGGCTTTGGCCGACCCACTACTCCACATCAACAACGAACAGGGAGACACAATGGCATTCACCAACGACGAGGTCCTCGCCGGGCTCGCCGAGCTGATCACCGACGAGACCGGCATCGCCGCAGACGAGGTCGCCCTCGAGAAGTCGTTCACCGACGACCTCGACATCGACTCGATCTCGATGATGACGATCGTCGTCAACGCCGAGGAGAAGTTCGGCGTGACGATCCCCGACGACGAGGTCAAGAACCTCAAGAGCGTCGGTGACGCCGTCGCGTACATCACCTCGAACCAGGCGTGAGTCGATCGCGGGCGGGCACCGAAACGTGCCCGCCCGCGGCTGTGCCCCGCCGCCGACACACCTCCCTTCCCGGATAGAGGAATCACCCCATGAGCACCGCACGCATCGTCGTCACCGGCATCGGCGCCAGTTCCCCGATCGGCGGGACGGCTCCCGAGAGCTGGTCCGCACTGCTCGCCGGCGCCTCCGGCGCCGCGACTCTGGAGTACGACTGGGTCGAGCAGAACCAGCTGCCCGTCACCTTCGCTGCTGAGGCGCTCGTGCGCCCGGACACCGTGCTGGACCGCCCCGTCGCCAAGCGCCTCGATCCCGCCTCGCAGCTCGCTCTCGTGGCGGCGAAGGAGGCGTGGGAGGATGCCGGCGCCCCGGACGTCGAGCCGGAACGACTCGGTGTCGACTTCGCGACAGGCATCGGGGGCGTGTGGACCCTGCTGGACGCCTGGGACACGCTCAGGGAGAAGGGGCCGCGCCGCGTCATGCCGATGACGGTGCCGATGCTCATGCCGAACGCGGCGGCGGGAAATCTGTCGCTGCACTTCGGCGCCCGTGCCTACGCGCGCACGGTCGCCAGCGCGTGCGCGTCGAGCACGGAGTCGATCATCAACGCGCTCGAGCACATCCGCGCCGGCTACGCCGACGTGGTGATCGCCGGCGGCACAGAGTCGGCCGTGCATCCGATCACGCTCGCGGCGTTCGCGTCGATGCAGGCGCTGTCCAAACGCAACGACTCCCCCGAGACCGCCTCACGGCCCGGCAGCATCGATCGCGACGGGTTCGTCATGGGCGAGGGCGCTGCCGTGCTCGTCCTGGAGTCCGAAGAGCACGCGCGTGCCCGCGGCGCCAAAATCTACGCATCCGTCGTCGGCGGCGGGGTGACCGCCGATTCGTACCACATCACCGCGAACGACCCCGAGGGCCACGGCGCCGCCCTCGCCGTGCGCATGGCGCTGGAGATGGCGGATGCCTCGCCCGACGAGGTCACTCACGTCAACGCGCACGCCACCTCGACACCGGTGGGCGACCCGAACGAGTACCAGGCACTGCTGTCGGTGTTCGGTGACCGCATCCGCGACATCCCAACCTCGGCGACCAAGGCCTCCACCGGACACCTCCTCGGCGGCACGGGTGCCCTGGAGGGCATGTTCACCGTGCTCGCCCTGCGCGAACGGCTCGCCCCGCCGACGATCAACATCACCGAGCAGGATCCCGAGGTGCCGTTCCTGCTCTCCGGAAGTACGCAGGAGCTGAGCAGCGGGGATCAGCTGGCGATCAGCAACTCGTTCGGCTTCGGCGGGCACAACGCCGTCGTGGCGTTCCGTTCGGTCTGAACGAATTGGCGGGACACGGGCGGCGGCGATTCGCTTTCCCAGCACCGGGAGTCTTCACCAGCATCCGGTAATCGCGCCTCGCCTCGCCTGACGTCCCGCGCTCACCCCACCTTGTGGAGCCAGACGACGGACACATCGTCGCTCGCGTGGCGGAACGGTTCGAGTTCGGCATCCCACGCGCTGCCGAGTGCGACGGCGAGCTCGCGCTGCAGCTCGAAGGCGTCGCCGGTGGCGACCTCCATCGCGTACCGGACGCGGTCTTCGCCGATGACGACGTTCCCGGCGGTGTCGGTCTGTGCGTAGTGGATCCCGAGGTCGGGCGTGTGCAGCCAGCGTCCGCCGTCGCTGCGTGGTGTGGGGTCTTCGGTGACCTCGAAGCGAAGGTGCTCCCACCCCCGGATTGCGGTGGTCAGTTGGGCGCCGCTGCCGGCCGGGCCCTCCCAGTAGAACTCCGCGCGGCGGGCGCCCGAGAGCACCGGCTGGTCCGACCAGTCGAAGTTGACGGGCCGCCCGAGCGTGCGACCGATCGCCCACTCGAGGTGGGGGCACAACGCGCGTGGCGCGGAGTGAATGAAGATCACTCCACGCGCCTGTGGTGTCGCCATCCGCTTCTCCGTTTCCTTCAGGTGCGTCTTCCCCTACGACCTGATGCGAAGCTCGGTGCGAGCATTGTGTTCGGTTGTGCGCTCATTATCGCCCACGCCGGCCGCAAATCACAAGTATGTGATTCGGTGTGGCGCGAGGGTGAGGGCCCCGCTCATCTAGGATGGAACGCGGCTCGAGCCCCGATAGCTCAGCCGGTCAGAGCAGCGGACTCATAATCCGTCGGTCGCGGGTTCAAGCCCCGCTCGGGGCACCGTGTACGCGGAGAGCCCCGGCCAGCTGACCGGGGCTCTGCGTCGCGGGACGGCGTCGGCCGTTCAGGCCTCGCTCATCGCCTGGGCGACCTCGGCCTGGCCCTTGGCGGCGTAGTACGCCGCGCGTGCGGCATCCCGTCGGGCCTGCTCTGCGTACCCGGCATCGAGAATCTCCTGCGAGACCTCGACGCTGTCGACCCGGTTTCGGCCGTGGTACTTCTCGATGTGCGCGTCCAGCTCGGGCCCAGAGGTCCACGAGGTGATCAGGTTGTAGCGCGGCTCGGAGCCCACGTGCGTCGCGGCATGCCACAGGCGCTGGGTGTCGATGATCAGCTGCGCGCCAGCGGGCAGCGCGATGCGCACCTCGCCCTGCGGGTCGGTGCGGTTCTCGCGCAGCACGAAGAAGCTGTCCTTGTCGTCGGACAGGTTGAAGAACCCGCGCACGACCCAGCCGGTGCCGTCCGGGTTGAGGCGGTTGTTGTCGTCCTGGTGCAGGTTGTAGAGGCACTCGCCGTACGTGTTCGGCTGCAGTTCGATCACGCGGCAGCGACCGATGTTGGCGCCCGGCTCCTGCGCGCGCCGCGTGAGGTTCGGGGCCTTCGCGACCTGCGACTCGATCCACACGCCATCCTTGTCGGTGCGCGGCGGGATGGAGTTCCAGAACCCGTTGCACTCGATCTCGCCGTGTGCCGACGCCAGTGGCGCGAACCGGGTGTCGCCGGAGGACTTCCAGTCGACATACTCGATGTCGAGCCACTCCTTCGGATCGAGCTCCTGGTCGTACGAGTCGAGGACGACGTATCCGGTCTCCTCGAGCGCGGCGCTCTTGATGTAACCCATGTCGATATTGACCTTTCGTAGAGGGGCCAGCACGTTTTTACAGGCCCGACTTAGGCAAGCCTACCTCCGCACTCTTTCGCAGCCGCTTAGGCTGGATGAGGCGTCTCACACAGCGGGACTTCGCACATTCGGGAGCAGGATCAGATGGGCACGGCGACGAACATCGATGCGACGGCGGTCAGCACGATCGGGTGGCTGTCGGCACCGCAGACGAACATCGTCGTGCCCGTGTACCAGCGTCAGTACCGGTGGGACATCGGGGGCTGCGAGCAGCTGCTCGCCGACGTGCGGGCCGTCGCCGATGCGGATGACCGCCACATGCACTTTATCGGGTCGGTGCTGTCGTCACAGGGCGACGACGGTGAGCTGGTGCTCATCGACGGCCAGCAGCGCATCACCACCATCATGCTGCTGGTGGCCGCACTCCATCACACGCTCAGCACCAGCGACCCGGCGCTCGCCGCCGATCTCGAGCGGGTGCTCGTGCGCACCGCCGACCCGGCGCGCACGAAGCTGCGCCCGCACCGGGCCTGGGCGCAGGTCTTCGAGGACGTCGTGCTGGATCGCACCGACGGGATGCCGCGCAACTCGCGGTTCGACGACAACTACGCGTTCTTCCGCAGCCAGGTCTCACCCGACGAGGCGCCGGCGATCTGGGCCGGACTGCAGAAGCTCGAGCACGTGTCGATCACCCTGGGCCCCGGTGCGCACGCGCAGCAGATCTTCGAGAGCCTGAACTCTACGGGTGAACCGCTGCGCGACCATGAACTGATCCACAACTACGTGCTCATGGGTCTCGGACACGCCGAGCAGACGCGCATCGAAGACGAGTACTGGGCGGTCATCGAGCACAACACCGGTGACGCGATCGGCTCGTTCTGGCGGCACTATCTGGTGATGTCGACCGGCCGGGAGGTGTCGGCCGCGGACGAGCACGAGGTGTACGGCGCGTTCCGTCAGCGGTTCCCCCGAGTGGATGCCGCGTCGCTGGCGGTGCACGCGGCGCAGTGGCGCGAGTACTCCACCGTCTACCGCACGCTCCGGCTCCCCTCCGAGGCACCCGACGCCGAGATCGGGCGCCAACTGGCGTATCTCAACACCTTCGGTCGCGCGATGTATCCGCTCGTGATGCGCGCGTACCACGACCACATCCACGGCGAGCTCGACCGCGCAGAGCTGCTGACCACGATCGAGTACGTGCAGGCGCTGCTGCTGCGGCGCGCCGTGGTGGGCATCCCCAGCGACCGGCTCGTCGCGCGGCTGTGCCGGGCCTGGCAGCAGAGCCCGGACGCCTTCGTGCAGGCCATCTCGCGCATCACCCCCTCGGACGAGCGCATCCGTGTGGCACTGCGGTTCACCGATCTGCCGCACGCCGCGTACGTGCTCGGCCGACTGGCAGAGGTCGACTCCCTCGCGGGCCTCGAGGTCGAACACATCGTCCCGCTCGCGCCGTCCGACACATGGAGCGGCGACGGCCTCAGGCCGTGGGCCGACTACAGCGAGGACGAGCAGAACAGCCATCGCGCCCTCGCTCAGTCGCTCGGCAACCTGACGCTGCTCGAACAGCCCCTGTCCGAGCGCGTGTTCGGCGAGTCGTTCCCCGTCAAACGCACCGATGCGTACGCGCGCAGTGCGATCGCGCTCAACGACGCGCTCGCCGCCGAGCCGGCGTGGGGCACGGCGGCCATCTCTGCGCGCACCACTCGCCTCACGGAGCGGTTCCTTCAGGTGTGGCGCCGGCCGCTGACTACGCTCATCGACGACGACGGACTCACCCCGATCCTCGATGCCAAGCGCCGCCGCGGGTGGCCGCGCGGGTGGGAGCGAGAGTTCGACTACGTGGAGTTTCGCGGCGAGCACTGGGAGGTGCACGACGTCAAGCACCTCTTCCACCGCGTCTTCACCCGGCTGTGGGCAGACCACGGCGCTGAGGCGCTGGCCTTCAGCGCACGCCGAGGAGGGCCGATCTTCCCCGCCCGCTCGTGGAACGGCCATTGGGACGCGCTCGATGAAGAGAGCTTCCTGTTCATGGGGTGGGACTCGACGTACATGCTGACGGCTGTGCAGGGCGTGCTGGATGAGACCGGTCTGGCATCGGAGGTCTTCGTCAAGTACTCCTACATCGGCGCTGCGATGTGACCGGCGCAGCCGGCATCCGTCATCCGCGTGCGTCGGGGTCGCGCACGGGCGGATCGGGCCAGACCTTCGAGACCGCCTCGGTGATGCGGATCGAGCCGGTCTTGGGATGGGCGTCACCGCTGCTGCCGCGCTCGATCGGCAGCTCCTGACTGTCGCTGATCACCTGCGGATGGTGCCGGGCCAGCTCGAACACCCCGTAGACCGCGATCGCGCCGGCGATGGCGAAGCAGATGAACACCCACCACGGGGCTTGCGACGCCTCACCGAGCACGAGCAGGCCGATGAGGATCGCGACGATCGGGTCGATGACGGTGAGCCCGGCGATAACGAGGTCGGGCGGCCCCGACGCGTAGGCCGTCTGCACGAAGTAGGCGCCGACACCGGCGGCGAGCAGCAGCAGCACGACGCACGTCACGGTGAGCCAGTCGAGATCGCCGGACTGCACGCGGCTGATCACGATCTTCGCCAGTGTCGCGACGAAACCGTACATGACGCCGGCCGCCACGATGTAGAACAGCGCGGTCATGCGGTGCCGCAGCCACAGCCACGCAGCGGTGAGCAGCAGCGCCACGACGACCAGGATGACCAGCACGGTGATCAGCTGCCGGTCGCTGATCGGCTCCTCGGTGGCGAACAGCGCCGCGAGGATCACGAACAGGAAGATGCCGCCCACGCATTCGAGGATGGCGCGCACCGACCGGCGCGTGGGGCGATGCCCGCTGATACGCGCGTTCAGCAGCGTGGTGATGACCAGTGCGATGGCGCCCAGCGGCTGCACGACGATGAGCGGCGCGAATGTGAGCGCCGCCAGTTGGCATACGATCGCCAGCAGCAGCATGAGGGTGCCGACGACCCACGACGGACGGCGCAACAGCTGCCAGACCTGCGCGACCTTGAGTCCCCCGCCGCCCGACGTCCCGGTGATGCGTTCGACTTTGAGCACCCCGCGGTGCTGGTACTGCGCGCCGAACGACATGAAGACCGCGCCGAGCAGGGCCAGCGGGATGCCGATGAGGATGCGCGGATCGCCGAACACGCCGAGCAGCACGTTCGTGACGTCGTCGAGATCGGCAGCCGTCCACAGCACGACTCGACACTACCGGCCGCGCACGGCCAGTAGGCTCAGGACGTGGCCGTTCGACCGATTCGCATCATGGGTGATCCTGTCTTGCATGCCCCCGCGGCATCCGTCGACGAAGTGACCGACGAGATCCGCACCCTCGTGGCAGACATGTTCGAGACGATGGATGCCGCACCCGGTGTGGGACTCGCGGCCCCGCAGATCGGGATTCCACTGCGCATCTTCACGTACGCGTACACCGACGACGACGGTGAGCCGTGGCGTGGCGTCGTGCTCAACCCGGCGCTGTGGATCTCGCCCACCGAGCCCGGAGCGCCCGATGAGGGCGAGGAGTCGGAGGGCTGCCTGTCGTTCCCCGGCGAGCGCTTCCCGCTGCGCCGAGCCGAACGTGCCCTGCTGACCGGCACCGACCTTGACGGCGCCCCGGTACGGATCGAGGTCGACGGATGGCGGGCGCGCATCCTGCAGCACGAGTTCGATCACCTCGACGGCGTGCTGTACCTCGATCGCCTGTCGGAGCGCGACACGAAGACGGTGCAGAAGATCGCGCGCAAGCGCGGTTGGGGCAGGCCCGGCCAGAGCTGGATGCCGGGGGCCGACGACATCGACGCGTGAGCCGACCGCCCGCACACTGGCCAACCGGGCGGCGAACCGGCAGGATGAACCCATGTCCGCTCCCGCCGCCGACGCCATCCGCTGCGCCGACCTGAGCCTGCTGCGCACGGGTGCCAGCGACGCGGGGCGGGTCGTCGAGGGGGTCGACCTCGCTCTGCCGCGGGGCGGAGCCGTGGCGGTGCTCGGCGGCACCGGATCGGGCAAGTCGAGCCTGCTGGCGATGCTCAGCGGGCGCGCCGACCCGAACCTCGTCATCGACGGCGGCACGGCGCACGTCGAGGGCATCGACCTGCGCAGACCCGGGCGCAACCGCCGCAGGCTGCTGGCCTATGTCGGCTACCTCGCGCAGGGCTCCGGTGCCGCGCTGGATGCACAGCGGACCGTGGGCGAGATCATCTCCGAACCCATCACGAGCCGTGACCGCAAGGTGAATGCGCGTGCGCTGGCCGTGCGCACCGCCTCGCTGCTGGACGAGATGGAGCTTCCGCTGGGCGCGGCCATGAAGTTCCCCTACGAGCTGTCGGCCGGAATGCGTCACCGTGTGGCGTTCGCTCGTGCCCTGGTGCTGCAGCCCCACATCCTTGTGGCCGACGATCCGCTGGCCAACCTCGACATCGAGGTGCAGCACGTCTTTCCCGAGGCGATCCTGCGCCGCCGGGCGGACTATGGGATGTCGGCGCTGATCGCCACGAACGACGGCGAGCTGCCCGGTGCGCTGGGCGCGCAGCGCATCGTGCTGCGCGGCGGTCATGTCGTCGCTCGAGACGCGCCGGGCGGCTTGCTGTGGACACCCGATGTCGACGTCAGCCAGCGCATTCCGGTGTCCTGACCCGGCGTGTGGATTTGCTAAGATAGTCGGGTTGCCCGCAGCGGTGGGCACATTCCCCTGTAGCTCAATTGGCAGAGCAATCGGCTGTTAACCGATAGGTTGTTGGTTCGAGTCCAACCGGGGGAGCGCAACGGCCCCGAGCTCCACCTCGGGGTCGTTCTTCGTTCCCCTGGGTTGCGGAAACACGGCGGGTTACGATGCGCGCAGGCGGTGCCGCTCGAGGTCGATGTCGCGCAGCCGCACACGCAGCGCCCGCCCCTCGTCGGAGTCAGCGGGAACCCGCTGCACGGCGCCGAGCAGCTCGGCCTTCTCGGCATCGAGTGCGCGCCCGAGCAGCGCCCGCGCCAGACTCGTGGCAGAGGCCACCGCACCGTCCTCATCGCGCGCCGGGAAGTCCGCGGCGAGCAGCTCTGCGCCGAGCGCGCGGTACGGTTCGCGCACGGCATCCACTGCGGTCATCGCCCAGCCGGCGCGCTCGGCACCCGCGATATGCGCCGCGACGGCAACGCGCACCGCGTCCAGGGCAGGGTGCCGGAAGGGCGCCGCCACCGCGCGAGCCAGCAGCTCGGCGTCGATACGGTGGCCGTACTGCAGAAAGCCCATCAGCGCGTCGCGCTCGAGCAGCACGTCCTTGCCTGGCGGCAGCGTGCCCAGCGTGATGCGGGGTGCCGCGGAGTCCACCGGCTCGGCCGCCGACTCGCCTCGGGAGCCGGCCCTCTCGCGATCGGGGGCGCGGCCGGCGCGCTGCACCTCACGTCGCACATCCTCCGGGTCGAGCCCCAGACGGCGAGCGAGCACCCGCGTGTACTCGGGCTGCAGCAGGCGATCGCGCAGCTCGGCCACTACCGGGGCAGCGGCCCGCAGCGCGCCCACTCGGCCTTCAACCGTGGCGAGGTCATACCCGGTGATGCGCTGATCGATCACGAACTCGACCATCGGCACCTTGGCGTCCATGAGCGTACGCACCGCGCCATCGCCCTTTCGCATGCGCAGGTCGCACGGGTCGAGCCCGTCAGGTGCCACGGCGACGAACGTCTGGGCGTTGAACCGCTTGGCCTCCGCGAACGCACGCAGTGCCGCCTTCTGCCCGGCCGCGTCGGGATCGAAGGTGAACACGACCTCGCCTGCCGCCGACTCGTCGCCCATGACACGACGCAGCACCGTGATGTGCTCGGCGCCGAACGCGGTGCCACACGTGGCGACCGCGGTCGTCAGCCCCGCCAGATGGCAGGCCATCACGTCCGTGTAGCCCTCGACGACCACCACGCGCCGCGGGTCGCCGCGCGAGATGTCGCGCTTGGCGAGGTCGAGACCATAAAGTACGCGCGCCTTGTGGTAGATCGTCGTCTCGGGGGTGTTCAGGTACTTGGGGCCCTTGTCGTCGTCGAACAGGCGCCGCGCGCCGAAGCCCACCGTCTGACCGGTCACGTCGCGAATCGGCCAGACCAGCCGCCCACGGAACCTGTCGTACACGCCGCGCTGCCCGGCCGAGACGAGCCCGGCCGCGCTCAGCTCGTCGTCGGTGAACCCCCGCGCCCGCAGTGCCTTGATCAGGGCGTCCCAGCTCTGCGGTGCGTACCCGACGCCGAAGTGCGCGGCGGCGCCGGCATCGAAGCCTCGCTCCCCCAGGAAACGACGCCCGGCCTCGGCCGCAGGCGTCTGCAGTTGCGCGCGGAAGAACTCCGCGGCCGCCGCGTTCGCCGCGAACAGCCGCGTGCGTCCGCTCGACTCGGGAGCCGCGGCCCCGTCCTCGTAGTGCAGCGCATACCCGATGCGCCCGGCCAGTCGCTCGACCGCCTCCTGGAAGCTCAGGTGGTCCATGGTGCGCAGGAACGAGTAGACGTCGCCGGACTCGCCGCACCCGAAGCAGTGATAGAACCCGGCCTGCGGGCGCACGTTGAAGCTCGGGCTGCGCTCGTCGTGGAACGGGCACAGTCCCTTCAGCGAGCCGACGCCGGCGGGCTTGAGCGCCACCCGCTCACCGATGATGTCGGCGATGTTCGTGCGCGCCTTGACCTCTTCGACGTCGGCCTGCGCGATGCGTCCGGCCATCAGCGCACCGCCCGATCAGCGGCCCACCGGTCACGCGGCGCCCACACGCCGATGGACGCCGCGTCCACGGGACCCACGAGTCGCTCGTGCCAGCCGATCGCGTACTGGTCGGTGAGACTGGCGACCTGGTCGACGATCACGCGGCGCCGTGCGGCATCGTCGCCCGCCATGGCGAGGTCGGCGGCGAACACGGGATCGAGCGCGTCGGACCCGGCCTCCCACAGCGCAGTCGCCAGGCGCTTGAGCAGGCGACGCTGCTCCTTGTACAGCTGCTTGCGGCCCTCGATCGAGACCACGTGCGCGCCGATGATGCCCTTGAGCACCGCCATCTCGGCCTCGATCACGCGGGGAACCACCACGTGTGCACGGTAGCGGGTCAGCAGCGCCCCCGGGTAGGCATCGCGCGTCGCCGTGGTCGCGGCGCGCGCGAAGCGCCCGATGAGGTCGGAGGTCAGGTTCTTCAACCGGGCCAGATCGGCGCGCGAGGCCGAGAAGGAGGCAAGCCACTGCGGCAGCCGCTGCAAGCGATACAGCGCGTCACCCAGCTCGTCGCGGGTGACGTCGTAGCCGACCCAGGACTGGATCGCGGTGAGCAGAGCCTCGTGCTCCCGCGGGTCGCTCAGCCGAGCCGGGTCGAGATAGCCGTTGACGATCGCGTCCTCGAAGTCGTGCACCGAGTATGCGATGTCGTCAGAGAGGTCCATCACCTCCGCCTCGATGCACCGCACACGCCCGGGTGCACCCTCGCGCAGCCAGCGGAACACGGCCTCGTCGTCGGGGTACACACCGAACTTCAGACGGCCGCCGGCGTCCGGGAGCGGGCGCTCCACCGTCCACGGATACTTGCACGATGCATCGAGGCTCGCTCGCGTCAGATTCAGGCCGTAGCTGCGCCCGGCGGCATCCAGCACCTTCGGCTCGAGTCGTGCGACGATGCGCAGACTCTGCGCATTGCCCTCGAACCCGCCGATGTCGTCGGCCCAGTCGTTGAGCGCGCGTTCTCCGTTGTGACCGAACGGGGGGTGGCCGAGGTCGTGGCTGAGGCACGCGGTGTCGACCACATCGGGCGAGAGGCCCAGGGCGGTGGCGAGCTCGCGCCCCACCTGCGCGACCTCGAGCGAGTGCGTGAGGCGGTTGCGGGCGAAGTCGGCGGGCGAGGCGGGGCTGAGCACCTGCGTCTTGGCGGCGAGACGGCGCAGTGCCGCCGAGTGCAGCACCCGGGCGCGATCGCGGGCGAAGTTGTCACGGTGCGAGCGGTGCTGTTCGGGGAACATGCGGGCGGTGTCGTGGTCGTCGTACCCGCCCGGCCGGCCGAGTGCGACCCCGCCGCCGTCAGCCACCACTGTGGTCGAGCTCCGCTTCGGCGAGCTCGGTCGTCGCAACCGCCCCCAGGTCGCGCGAGTCCAGCCAGTGCTCGGGCAGCGCCGTGCGCTTCGGGCTGCCGGCGCGGCCTCGCTGGCCCTCAGCCGCCGCGCCCGGATACGGCGCGTCGAGGTCGAGGGTGCCGAGCAGGTCGTCGATCTCGGAGAGAGTGGATGCTGTCGCCAGCTGTGCCCGCAGCTCCCCGCCGACGGGGTATCCCTTGAAGTACCACGCCACGTGCTTGCGAATGTCGCGGCATCCGCGGCCCTCGTCGTCGAAGAACTCCACGAGCAGCTCGGCGTGCCTGCGGAACGCCGCCGCCACGAACCCGAGCGTCGCGTCCACGTGCGGGTCGGTTCCACCGAACGCCGCGGACAGCTCGCCGAACAGCCACGGTCGGCCAAGGCATCCACGACCCACCACGACCCCGTCGCACCCGGTCTCCGCCATCATGCGCACCGCGTCGTCGGCCGACCAGATGTCGCCGTTGCCGAGCACTGGAACGCTCGTGACGGTCTCTTTCAGCGTCGCGATCGCCGTCCAGTCGGCCGTGCCGGAGTAGAACTGCGAGGCGGTGCGGGCGTGCAGGGCGACGGCGGCCGCACCGGCGTCTTCGGCGATGCGCGCGGCATCCAGATAGGTCAGATGGTCGTCGTCGATGCCCTTGCGCATCTTCACGGTGAGCGGCACGGCGCCTGCGGCGCGTACGGCCTCGCGCACGATGTCGCCGAACAGCCCGAGCTTCCAGGGCAGTGCCGCTCCCCCGCCCTTGCGGGTGACCTTCGGCACGGGGCAGCCGAAGTTGAGGTCGATGTGGTCGGCGCGGTCCTCGGCGACGAGGATGCGCACGGCCTCGCCCATCGTCTTCGGGTCGACGCCGTACAGCTGGATCGACCGCGGCGTCTCGGACTCGTGGTGCGTGATCAGCCGCATCGTGGTGCTGTTACGCTCGACGAGCGCGCGCGAGGTGATCATCTCGCTGACGTACAGACCCGCGCCGTACTCGCGGCAGAGACGGCGGAACGCCGTGTTGGTGATGCCCGCCATCGGCGCCAGCACGACGGGAACGTCGAGCGCGAACGGGCCGATGCGCAGCGGGCGCACGGCCTGGTCGGGGGCGAGAAGGGTCGGCATCCTGTCCATTCTCCCAGACGCACACCGCCGCTCGGCTGTCTGTGCGACGTATCGTGGACGACATGACCGACGAACAGCCTGTGGACATCCGCGACATCCCGTTCCCCACCACCGACGGCGGCACCTCGACGCTGTCGGAATACGGCGACCAGGTCGTGCTGGTGGTCAATGTCGCCTCGCGCTGCGGCAACACGCCCCAGTACGCCCAGCTCGAGGAATTGCAGCGCGCCTACGGCGATCGCGGCTTCACGGTGCTCGGGTTTCCGTGCAACCAGTTCATGGGCCAGGAGCCGGGCACGATCGACCAGATCGTCGAGTACTGCGCAACGACGTGGGGCGTCACGTTCCCGATCCTCGACAAGGTGAAGGTCAACGGCCCACGAGCCACACCGCTGTATCAGGCGCTGAAGAAGGTCGACACCCCCGAGGGCCTGCACGGGCGCATCACCTGGAATTTCGAGAAGTTCGTGCTCACGCCGACCGGCGGGGTGCATCGCTTCGCCCCGAAGACACAGCCCGATGATCCCGCGATCGTCGCGGTCATCGAGGAGAATCTGCCGGGTTGAGTGCGCGCGCTCAGCTCACGCCGATGGATGCCGCGGCCTCGCGCCGCTCTGCCCACACCTGTCGCGCGACCTGCGCGAACGTCTCGGCGGGCTGGGCTCCGGAGACACCGTACTTGCCGTCGATGACGAAGTACGGCACGCCGTTGATCCCATAAGCAGTCGCCTGGGCCTTGTCGGCAGCGACGGCCTCGACGTAGTGCCCGGACTCGAGCGCGGCCCGTGCTGCGTCGCGATCGAGACCCACCTCGGCGGCCAGGTCCACGAGGTCGTCGATGCGACCCACGTGGCGACCCTCGGTGAAGTACGCCGCCATGAGCCGTTCGGCCATCTCGTGCTGACACCCCTGCGCCTTGGCGTGGTGCAGCAGTTCGTGCGCCTTGACGGTGTTGGTGTGCTTCAGCAGGTCGAAGCGGTAGTCCAGCCCCGCCTTCGCCGCAACCCCCGTGACGTTGTCGAGCATCTGCTGCACCTGCTCGCGCGGCATTCCCTTGTGGCCGGCGAGGAAGTCCACCTCGTCGCCCTCGAAGTCGACCGGCGTGTCGGGCGAGAGTTCGAACGAATGGAACGTCACCTCCACCTGTGGGGCGTCGTCGTCGGCCGCCACCTCGGCGAGCCCCTTCTCGAGGTTGCGCTTGCCGATGTAGCACCAGGGGCAGGCGATGTCGGACCACACGGAGATCTGGATAGGCTCGGTCATGTCGAGTGCAACGACCACCGCGCACCGCCTATTCCGGGCGGTCGACGGCACCCCCGAAGCGGCGGTCGCGGTCGAGATAGCGGTCGATGGCCTCCCACAGGTCGGAGCGGGAGAAGTCCGGCCAGAGCGTGTCGAGAAACACATACTCGGCGTACGCCGACTCCCACAACAGGAAGTTCGACGACCGCTGCTCGCCGCTCGAACGCACGAACAGGTCGACGTCCGGCATGTCGGGCACATAGAGATGCCGCCGTACGAGTTTCTCGGTGATACCCGACGGTTTCAGGCGGCCGGCGGCGACCTCGTCGGCGAGGGCACGCATCGCGTCGACCAGCTCGACGCGACCGCCGTAGTTCACGCACATCGTGAGCGTCAGCACGTCGTTGGTGCGGGTCAGCTGCTCGGCGTAGCGCAGTTCTGTGATCACCGAACGCCACAGCCGTGGTGTGCGCCCGGCCCATCGCACGCGCACACCCCACTCGTTGAGCTGATCGCGCCGCCGGTGCAGCACGTCGCGGTTGAAGCCCATGAGGAAGCGCACCTCGTCGGGAGAGCGCGACCAGTTCTCGGTGGAGAACGCGTACACCGACAGGTGCTTCACACCGGCCTGGATCGCCCCGGCCACCACGTCCAGCAGCGCCGCCTCGCCGGCCTTGTGACCTTCGATGCGGCTGAGCCCGCGGCGATTGGCCCAGCGGCCGTTGCCGTCCATCACGATCGCGACGTGCGCGGGCACCGCGTTCTTCGGATAGGCCGGCGGGTGCAGGCCCGTCCAGTCGATCGGGCGATACGCCACCGCATCGCGGTGGGTGTACGGCTTCGGGGTCACCGCAGGGCCTCCCGGGGGCCGATGGACACATGCGCGAGCGAGCGGATGCCCCGTTCCAGATGCCACTGCGCATAGGCGGCGACGATGCCGGACGCACCGGCGGCCGTGCGGGGTCCGGCGGCATCCACCGTCGCCCACTCGCCGGCCATGAGCGCTTCCAGCAATCGCACGATATCGCCGTCGATGCGCGGACTGCCGGCCGGGGCGCAGTCTCGGCAGACGATGCCGCCGAGCTGGGCCACGAACGTGACGTGCGGCCCGGGGGCGGCGCACCGCGCGCACTCCCCCAGCGCCGGCGCCCAGCCGGCCAAGGCCATGACCCGCAGCAGATACGAGTCGAGGATGCTGCGTGGGGCGTGCTCGCCCAGGGTCAGCGCGCGCAGCCCGCCCACCAGCAGCAGGTACTGCTGCACGCCCGATTCTGCTTCGCTCAGCCGGTCGGCCGTCTCGACCATCGCGCTCGCGGCGGTGTACCGCTCATAGTCGGTCGCGATGTCGGTACCGTACGCACCGAGCGATTCCGCCTGTTGCACGATGTCGAGCGAGCGCCCCCGGTACAGCTGCACGTCGGCGACCATGAACGGCTCCAGCCGTGCGCCGAACCGCGACGACGTGCGGCGCACTCCCTTGGCCACGGCGCGGATCTTGCCGTGCCGGCGGCTGAGCAGGGTGACGATGCGGTCGGCCTCACCCAGCTTGTGGGTACGCAGGACCACGATCTCGTCGCGATAGGTGGGCACACTTGATTATCGCGCGAGGACGAGAATGGATGCGTGACCGAACCGCTCTTTGTCATTCCTCTGTGGGCCGATCTGACCGCCGTGGGGCTGGGCGGCGTGCAGGGCGCTCTGTTCGCCTCCGGTTTCCGCGGTGAGCGACGACTCGATTTCCTCGGTGTCGCCATCATCGGCATCGTCATGGGCATGGGCGGGGGTCTCATCCGTGACCTGCTCCTGAACGTCGACCTGGCGACGTTCCGCAGCAACTGGTACCTGATCACGGCGGTGCTCGCGGCGCTGACCGGCATGTTGCTGTCGAATGTCTTCCAGCGCCTGAACCGGCTCATCGTGGGGCTTGACGCCGTCGTGATCGGGCTGTTCGGAGCCTTCGGCACCAGCAAGGCACTGGCGTTCGGGCTCCCGCTCGTCCCCGCGGTGTTCGTCGGCGTGTGCGCAGCGGTGGGAGGCGGCATCCTGCGTGACATGATGATGGGTCTGCCTGTGGCGATCATGCACGTCGGCTCACTGTACGCAGTTGCGGCGGCGGGTGGATGCATCGTGCTCGCCGCCGCACACGCGCTCGGCGCGCCGCTGGTGGCAGCCGCTGTCGCCGGCGTGACGGTGACGACGGTGACCCGGCTGCTCGCGGTGATCTTCGACGTCTCGCTGCCCGAGCAGCGCATGCTGCATCGACGCAAGGTCGCGGTGGAGACCACCGGCATCCCGATCATCCGCCCCTCAGACGGTGACGAGCGCCCCTGACTGCTCGCGTGTGCGAACCAACCTGTTGACGGCCGACACGATGGCTTTCAGACTCGCGGTGGAGATGTCGCCGTCGATGCCCACGCCCCACAGGCGCTCGCCGTCGATCTGCAGCTCGACGTACGACGCGGCCTGCGCATCGCCGCCGGCGCTGAGCGTGTGCTCCACGTAGTCGTACAGCGCCACCTCGAACCCCTGCGCGCGCACGACCTCGATGAACGCCGACACCGGGCCGTTGCCCACGCCACGGGTCTGCATCTGCCCATCGCCGTCGCGGAACACGACATCGAGGGTCACCTCGCCCGACATGTCGCTCTCGAGACGGGTCGACAGCAGCTCGAACCGCCCCCACTTGTCGTTGGTCGACGGCGCCGGCAGGTACTCGTCGGTGAAGATCGTCCAGATCTGCTCGCTGGTGACCTCCCCGCCCTCGGCGTCGGTCTTGGCCTGCACGACACCCGAGAACTCGATCTGCAGCCGCCGCGGCAGATCCAGCGCGTGATCGGCCTTCAGCAGGTAGGCCACACCGCCCTTGCCGGACTGCGAGTTCACGCGGATGACCGCCTCGTACGAGCGGCCCAGGTCCTTCGGGTCTATCGGCAGGTACGGCACCGCCCATTCGATCTCGTCGACGGTGATGCCGGCCTCGGCGGCGCGCACGTCCATCGCCTCGAAGCCCTTCTTGATCGCGTCCTGGTGCGAACCGCTGAACGCCGTGAAGACGAGGTCGCCCGCCCACGGGCTGCGCTCGGGCACGGGCAGCTGGTTGCAGTACTCGGCCGTGCGCTTGACGTGGTCGATGTCGCTGAAGTCGATCTGGGGGTCGATGCCCTGTGTCAGCAGGTTGACGCCCAGGGCGACCAGGTCGACGTTGCCGGTGCGCTCGCCGTTGCCGAACAGGCATCCCTCGATGCGGTCGGCACCGGCCATGTAGCCGAGCTCGGCCGCTGCGACCCCCGTGCCGCGGTCGTTGTGCGGGTGCAACGAGAGGATGACGTTCTCGCGGTGGTTCAGGTGCCGGTTCATCCACTCGATGGAGTCGGCGTACACGTTCGGCGTGGCCATCTCGACGGTGGCCGGCAGATTGATGATCACCTTGCGCTCGGGCGTGGGCTCGAAGACCTCGAGAACCTGATTGCAGATGTCGGCGGCGAACTCCAGCTCGGTGCCGGTGTACGACTCGGGTGAGTACTCGTAATACACCGCCGTGTCGGGGATGCGCTTCTCGTACTCGCGGCACAGTCGGGCACCCTCGAGCGCGATGTCGACGATGCCCTGCCGGTCGGTGCGGAACACGACCTCGCGCTGCAGCACGCTCGTCGAGTTGTACAGGTGCACGATGGCCTGCCTGGCCCCCGCGATGGCTTCGTAGGTGCGGGCGATGAGATGCTCGCGCGACTGGGTCAGCACCTGGATCGTGACGTCGTCCGGAATGATGTCGTCCTCGATGAGGTGCCGGACGAAGTCGAAGTCGGTCTGGCTCGCGCTCGGGAAGCCGACCTCGATCTCCTTGTAGCCCATGCTCACCAGCAGATCGAACATGATGCGTTTGCGTTCGGGGCTCATCGGGTCGATGAGGGCCTGGTTGCCGTCGCGCAGATCGACCGCGCACCATCGCGGCGCCTTCGCGATGCGCGCGTCCGGCCAGGTGCGATCGGGCAGATCGACGCGGATCTGCTCGTGGAAGGGACGGTACTTGTGCGTCGGCATGCCCGACGACTGCTGGGTGTTCTTCATGGCCTTGTCTCTCGCTTCAGATCGTGCGGGCCGTCACCGAGCTCCGCGGCGAGGAAGGCCCTAGAACGAGGACTCGCCGCGGCAGCTAAGAAGGAGCGTGCGGACGTGCATGCAGAAAGACTACACCCAGCGAACGTCGTGCGGTGCGTCACCCTCGATGAGTGAGTGAGCGAAGGCTGTCTCACCGGGCAGCGCATCAGCGCGCCGATGCAGGACGCGTGACATCAGAACCCCAGGCGCCCCAGCTGCCTCGGGTCGCGCTGCCACTCCTTGGCGACCCGCACGTGCAGCTTGAGGAACACCCGCGTGCCGACCAACGGCTCGATCTGCACCCGCGCTCGCGCTCCGACATCGCGCAGGCGCGACCCCTTGTGACCGATGACGATGGCCTTCTGGCTGTCACGCTCGACGACCACGTTCGCGTAGATGTCCGTCAGACCGCCGCCTTCGCGCTCTGCCAGCTCTTCGATGGTGACCGCGATCGAATGCGGCAGTTCGTCACGCACGCCTTCCAACGCCGCCTCGCGGATGATCTCGGCGATGCGGTCTTCGAGCGACTCATCGGTGACGACGTCGTCCGGGTACAGCGGCGGGCCATCCGGCAGCAGCGGCAGCAGTTCGTCGACGAGAACGTCGAGCTGCTCCCGCGTGAGCGCCGACAGCGGGATGACGGCAGACCAATCCTCGCGCAGGCCGTCGACCTCGATGAGTCGCTCGGCGATCTGGTCGCGGGATGCGGCATCCGTCTTCGTGACGATGGCGACCTTCTTGCCGCGATAGCCGTCCAGCGACTCGGCAATGCGCCGATCGCCCGGACCCACCTTCTGTGTCGCCGGCACGCAGAAGCCGATCACATCGACATCGCCGAGCACCTGCACCACGAGGTCGTTCAGCCGCTGCCCGAGCAGCGTGCGGGGCTTGTGGATGCCGGGGGTGTCCACGATGACGAGCTGACCCGCGGGTCGGTTCACGATGCCGCGGATCGCCCGGCGTGTCGTCTGCGGCTTCTCGCTCGTGATCGCGACCTTCTCGCCCACGAGGGCGTTGGTCAGCGTGGACTTGCCCACGTTGGGCCGGCCAACGAATGTCGCGAAGCCCGAGCGGAACACGGGGATGTCAGTCATCGAACAGCGCCTCCTCTGTGCTCAACGGCGCCGGCTGGCGCTCGACGAAGACGGTCGCCAGGCCACGACCACGGCCTCGTGAGGTACCGCCCGTCAGCACCAGCCCGTCGACAACGGCGGTGACGCCCGGCTGCGGCACCTGCCCGAGGGCCTTGCCCAGCAACCCGCCGACCGACTCGACGTCCTCGTCGTCGAGGTCGACGCCGAAGAGATCGCCGAGGTCGTTCAGCGACAGCCGGGCACTCACCCGGTAGCGACCAGGCTCGAGCTCGACGACCTCGGCCGAGCGCGGGTCGTACTCGTCGGCGATCTCACCCACGAGCTCTTCGATGAGATCCTCCAACGTGATGAGACCCGCGATATCGCCGTACTCGTCGACCACCATGCACACATGCACGGCATCGCGCTTCATCTGCTGCAGCAGCGTCTCGGCCTTCATCGACTCCGGAACGAACAGTGCCTTGCGGGCGATCGGGCGCACCGACGCATCGCCCCACGCCTTCTCGTCGCGGAAGGCGAAGAGCACGAGGTCCTTCAGGTAGAGCACGCCGACCACGTCGTCGGCGTCGCCCTCGACCACGGGAACACGCGAGACACCGCGGTCGAGGAACAGCTGCATCGCCTCACGCGTCGTCGCCGAGGCATCCACCGTCACCATGTCGGTGCGCGGCACCATCACGCCGCGCACGAACTGGTCGGTGAAGTCGAACACCGAATGGATGAGCTCGCGGTCGTCCTCTTCGATGAGGTCCTGCGATGCCGCCTCGTCGACCATACTGAGCAGCTGCTCCTCGGACGAGAACGACGCATGACGGGCCACCCCGGGGGTGACCCGTTCGCCCAGCGCGACCAGGCCGTGCACGAGCGGACCGAGGATCACGCGCATCGCACGGATCACCGGCGCCGTCAACCGCAGCACCCCCTTCGCGTGCTGCCGCCCCACCGTGCGCGGGCTCGCACCCACGACGACGAACGAGATGCCCGTCATGAGCACGACGGCGGCCAGCATCGCCCACCAGATGTCGTCGAACAGGATCGTGAACGCGACCGTCACGAGCACCGCGGCCGCGGTCTCGGCGAGCACGCGGATGAAGACCACGGCGTTCGCATGCGCCTCGGGGTCGCTCGCCATGGCGCGCAGCGTGTTCGCGTGGCGCCCGGCCGTGGCGAACTCGGCGAGGTCGGTGCGCGAAGTGACGCCGAACGCCGCGTCGATCGCCGCCATGAGCGCGCCGAAGGCGACCAGCAGCACGGCGGCGATCAGCAGGAGGGTCGCCGTCAGGATCATGGGCGGCGGCGTTCGGCGTGCGCGAAGCCGGCGATGATGTCGCGCTGCAGACCGAACATCTCACGCTCCTCGTCGGGGCTGGCGTGATCGAAGCCCAGCAGATGCAGCAGCCCGTGCGTCGTGAGCATGACCAGCTCGTCGAGCGTGGAGTGCTTCGCGGTCTGCGCCTGGGTTTCGGCGACCTGCGGGCACAGCACGATGTCGCCGAGCAGCCCGGGAGGCGTCGGCTGATCTTCCGTCCCCGGTCGCAGCTCGTCCATCGGAAAGCTCAGCACGTCGGTCGGCCCGGGCTCGTCCATCCACTGCACGTGCAGCGCCTCCATCGCCCCTTCGTCGACGAGCACGATGGCCAGCTCGGCCTCCGCGCTGACGTGCAGTTCGCCCAGCGCATGGTCGACAAGCCGCAGCAGCGTCGCCTCGTCGACGTCGACGCCCGATTCGTTCGCGATCTCGACGCTCATCGGATGCCCCGTTTCGGCTCGTGGCCGCTGTTGCGCGCGCCGCGGCGCTCGGCGCGGTTTGCGAACGCGGCCGCCTGCTCGCGCTCGTGGCGCGCGGCCAGCCGCTGCTCGTCGTACTCGGTGTAGGCGTCGACGATCTGGCTGACGAGCGTATGACGCACCACATCGGCACTGGTGAGCGTGGAGAAGTGGATGTCGTCGACGTCCTTCAGCACACGGGTCACCAGGCGCAGACCCGACGAGCCCTGTGGCAGGTCGATCTGCGTGATGTCGCCGGTGACCACCATCTTGGTGCCGAAGCCCAGCCGGGTAAGGAACATCTTCAACTGCTCGGGCGTGGTGTTCTGCGCCTCGTCGAGCACGACGAACGAGTCGTTCAGCGTCCGGCCGCGCATATACGCCAGCGGGGCCACCTCGATCGTTCCCGTCGCGATGAGCTTGGGGAGGATCTCGGGGTCCATCATCTCGTTGAGCGCGTCGTACAGCGGGCGCAGGTACGGGTCGATCTTGTCGGTGAGGGTCCCCGGCAGAAAGCCGAGCCGCTCCCCTGCCTCGATGGCCGGCCGGCTCAGGATGATACGGCTGACCTCCTTGCGCTGCAGCGCCTGCACAGCCTTGGCCATCGCCAGATAGGTCTTGCCCGTGCCGGCCGGACCGATGCCGAACACGATGGTGTTGTCGTCGATAGCGTCGACGTAGTCACGCTGGCCTTGGGTCTTCGGCCGGATGACCTTGCCCCGTGAGGAGAGGATCGTCTCGCCGAGCACCTCCGACGGCCTGGCCGCACCGTCGCCGCGCAGGATGCGGCTCGACGAGGCCACATCGGTCGGGGCGAGAGCGTGGCCGGCGCGGGTCATCGCCAGCAGCTCGTCGACGAGTGCGCGTGCCTCCGCGACCTCGCGCGTCGCGCCCGTGAGGGTGATCTCGTTGCCGCGCACGAGCACGTCGACGTCGGGGTGCTCCCCTTCGACCATGCGCAGCAGCCGGTCCTGCGGGCCGAGCAGCTGCACCATCGCAACACCATCGGCGAGGATCGTCTCGCTGACCGGTGCGTCTTCGGGCTGGGCCGGGTCAGCCACGGAGGCTCGCTTCGTCCAGACCCCCGGCGAGCACGTGGGCGTGCACGTGGAAGACGGTCTGACCCCCGCCCGGTCCGGTGTTGAACACCAGCCGGAAGTCGCCGTCCGAGTGCTCGGATGCAACGCGCTGAGCCAGGCTGACGACCTCGGCCAGTAGCGCCGGGTCGCCCGCGGCGAGCTGCACCACGTCGCGATACTCGGCGGTCTTGGGGATGACGAGCAGATGCACGGGTGCCTTCGGCGCGATGTCGCGGATCGCGAAGGCGTTCTCGGTCTCGGCGATGATCTCGGACGGGATCTCCCCGGTCAGGATGCGCGTGAAGATCGATGGCTCGCTCATGCGGTCCAGTGTAGTTACCAGGCCCGTCACCAGCGGCCGAGCGCGACGCTGGCGACGGCCAGTGCGGCGGGGCCTGCGGTGGAGGTGCGCAGCACCGTGCCGCCCAGTCGCACGGGAATGCCACCGGCATCCGTCAGCTGCTGCCGCTCGTCGGGCGCGATGCCGCCTTCGGGACCGACCACGAGCACGACATCGTGCCCCTCCCCGTAGTCGATCCGTGCGAGGGCGCGTCGGGCGGTCGGTTCGAGCACGAGAAGAGTGGATGCTGCGGCCCGCCGCGCCAGTTCGCTCGTCGTGACCGGCTCGGTCACCTCGGGGATCCAGGCACGATGGGACTGCTTGGCCGCCTCCCGCACGATCGTCGCCCAGCGCTGCCGGCCGCGCTCGCGCTTTACGCCCTCCCACCGCGACACGCTGCGCGCCGCCTGCCACGGCACGATCGCGTCGACGCCGAGCTCGGTCGCCGCCTGCACGGCCAGCTCGTCGCGATCGCCCTTCGCCAGTGCCTGCACAAGCACGAGCCGTGGCACCGGCGCGGCGACGACGCCACGCCCGGTCACCTCGACGACGACCTCACGCGCCTGCACCGACCGCACGCGACCGGTCAGCCAGGCGCCGCGCCCGTCGCCCAGCGTCACGTCCTCGCCCACGCGCACCCGCCGCACCGTGGCAGCGTGGTGCGCTTCCGGCCCGGTCAGCGTGATGGCGTCGTCGCCGACGTCGGCCGGGTCGATGACGAAGTGCAGCGCCACGGGCTCAGCTCTGACGGAACCGCTCGCGCAGCTTCGCGAACAGCCCCTGGTGGAACTCGGCGAGCCTGGGCGCCGGGGCCTTCGTCTTCTTCGCGAACTCCTCGATGAGGGCGCGCTCCTTCGCGTCCAGTCGGGTCGGTGTCAGCACGTGCACCCCCACCCGCAGGTCACCGCGGGACGACCCGCGCAGCGGGGTGATGCCGCGCCCCCTCACCGTGAGCACGTCACCGCCCTGGGTGCCGGGGCGGAGCTCGAGCTCGACCTCGCCGTCGAGGCCCTGGATCGTCGTCGTGGTGCCGAGAATCGCATCCGACATTGACACTTCGAGGGTCGCCAGCAGATCGTCGCCCTCGCGGCTGAACACGTCGTGGTTCGCAACGGTGATCTCCAGGTACAGGTCGCCGTTCGGGCCACCCGCCGGGCCGACCTCACCGGAGCCCGGAAGCTGCAGGCGGAGGCCGGTCTCGACGCCGGAGGGGATGTCGAGCGACACGCTGCGACGCGAACGCACGCGCCCCTGCCCCTGGCACGTGGCGCACGGGTACGGGATGACGGTGCCGTAGCCCTGGCACGAACCGCACGGCTGGGCGGTCACGACATTGCCGAGCAGGCTGCGCACCGTGCGCTGCACGTGTCCGCTGCCACCGCAGATGTCACACGGCACCGGCTGGGTGCCCGGCTGACAGCACGCGCCCGTGCAGGTCTCGCACAGGACGGCCGTGTCGACCTCGATGTCGCGGTGCGTGCCGAACACGACGTCGTCGAGCTGTAGGGCGACCCGCACGAGGGCGTCCTGGCCCCGTTCACGACGCGACCGCGGGCGTCCGGCGCGGCCGCCGCCCGCACCGCCCCCACCGCCGAAGAAGGTCTCGAAGATGTCGCCGAAGCTGCCGAACCCACCGAGCCCGCTGTCGCCGCCCATGTCGTAGCGGCGCCGCTGCTCGGGGTCGCTCAGCACGTCGTAGGCGTGCGTCACCTGCTTGAAGCGATCGGACGCCTCTGCGCCCGGGTTCACATCGGGGTGCAGCTCCCGTGCCAGCCGTCGGTAGGCCTTCTTGATCTCGTCCGGGGTCGCTTCGCGTGACACGCCCAGCACGTCGTAGTGGTCAGCCATCCTGCCTTCCTGTAGCGCCTCAGCGGCGCTTCTCGTCCTCGTCGAGCAGCCGCGAGAGGTAGCGCGCGACGGCGCGTGCCGCGGCGAGGTTCGACGGGTAGTCCATCCGGGTCGGGCCGAGCACGCCCACGCGCGCACTGCCGCCCGAACTGTCGTAGTCGCTGGTCACGACCGAGGCCTCCGCCAGGCCGAACGATGCGTTCTCGCTGCCGATGCTCGCGGCCAGCCCGTGCTCGTCGGCGACCATCTCGCCGACGAGGTGCAGCAGGGTCACCTGCTCTTCGATCGCCTCGAGCAGCGGGAAGATGCTGCCGCGGAAGTCCTGCTCACGCCGCGCCAGGTTCGCGGTACCCGCCATGACGAGCTTGTCCTGGCGGAAGTCGGCGAGCTCTTCGGCGACCGCATCGGCGATCACGCGCAGCGCTGCGGCCGTCGGGCTCGGTCGCTCGTCGGCATCGCCGCGCAGTGCGGCGATGCGTTCGACGCCGATGGCGACCGGCTGCCCCGTGACCAGCGTGCCCAACCGCGCACGCACCGTCGCGACGTCGTGCTCGTCGAGGTCGTGCTCGAGCGTGGCGATGCGCTGCGACACGCGACCGGTGTCGGTGACGAGCACCACGAGCAGGCGGTACGGAGCCAGCGCCACGAGCTCGACGTGCGTGACGGTCGCGCGGTCGAACGACGGATACTGCACCAGCGCGACCTGGCCCGTCAGCCGGGTGAGCACCCGCACCGTACGAGAGAGCAGGTCGTCGAGATCGCCCGGGTCGGTGAGGACCGCAGAGATCGCGGAGCGCTGAGCGCTCGAGAGCGGGCGCAGCTCGGCGAGGTGGTCGACGAACACGCGGTAGCCCTTGTCGGTCGGCACCCGGCCAGACGACGTGTGCGGGGCGACGATCAGGTCCTCGTCCTCCAGCTGTGCCATGTCGTTGCGGATCGTGGCCGCCGACACCCCGAAGTGGTGCCGGTCCACGATCGTCTTGCTGCCGACGGGCTCGTGGGTGTCGACGTAGTCCTGCACGATGGCGCGGAGCACCTGCAGACCGCGTTCACTGACCATGCTGCTCCTCTCCGTTGGCACTCATCGTTGGCACTCATCGAACTCGAGTGCCAATTCTACCCGCCTCCGGCTCAGGGTGCGGTGAGCGCATGCACGACCGTGTCGGCGAGCAGCCGCCCGCGCAGCGTGAGCACCAGCCGCCCGCCGACGGCGGCCGCGCCGTCGACGAGGCCGTCTGCGATGAGGGATGCCACGGCCCGCCGGCCTGCGGCGGTCAGCTCGTCCGTGCGCATGCCCTCGCGCAGCCGGGAGCGCAGCAGCACGTTCTCGAGCCGGGCGGCCTCCGCATCCGGGCGCTCGCAGCCGGCACCCGGCGACAGGCCGGCGCCGAGCCGCTGGGCGTACGCGGCGGGGTGCTTGACGTTCCACCATCGGGTGCCCGCGACATGGCTGTGCGCACCCGGACCGAACCCCCACCAGTCGGCGCCCCGCCAGTAGGCGAGATTGTGGCGTGATCGCTGGTCGTCGGTGCGGGCCCAGTTCGAGATCTCGTACCACTCGTAGCCGGCGCTCGCGAGCAGCTCGTCGGCGTACTCATACATGTCCGCCTGCAGGTCGTCGTCGGGCGCGACGACCTCGCCGCGACGGATCTGCCGGGCCAGTCTCGTGCCGTCCTCGACGATCAGGGCATAGGCCGAGACGTGGTCGGGGTCGAGGGCGAGCACGGCCGTCAGCGACGTGCGCCAGTCGTCGAGCGACTCGCCGGGTGCCCCGTAGATGAGGTCGAGGCTCACCGCCAGACCGGCGCGGCGTGCCGCCGACACGGCCGCGGTCACGTTGGCCGGATCGTGAGTGCGATCCAGTGCGGCCAGCACGTGCGGCACGGCGGACTGCATGCCGATCGACAGGCGTGTGACACCCGAGGCGCGCAGCTGCGCGGCCACGTCGTCGGTGAGCGTGTCGGGGTTCGCCTCGACGGTCACCTCCGCGTCGTCCGCGATGCCGAACGCGTCGCGCACCCCGCCGAGCATGCGACCCAGGTCGCCGGGCGGCAGCAGCGTGGGCGTGCCCCCGCCGAAGAACACGGTCTGGGCCGGACGCAGCGGCGCATGGGCGCCCAGCACGCGGGCGGCCAGCCGCACCTCGTGCAGCAGGGTGTCGGCATACGCGTCCTGCCGGGCGCCGCGCAGCTCGGTGGCGGTGTAGGTGTTGAAGTCGCAGTACCCACAGCGCACGCGACAGAACGGCACATGCAGATACACGCTGAACGGCGTGTGCGCGTCGATCACCGCATCGTCGGGAAGCGCGCCATCGCCCGGCATCGGGTCGCCGACGGGCAGTGGGCCGGCCATCTCAGGCCGGGGTGCTGTACAACGGCGAGATGGCCCGAAGGTAGCGCGTCGCCAGCTCTCGCCGCCGGCGGCGCATCAGCCCACGGAAGACCTTGTAGAGCAGGGCGACGGGGGCGTCGAAAGCGCGCACCGCGAACCACACTTCGTCGTTGTCGAGCCAGTCGACCATGAACGATTCCTCGCCGCTGACGACCGAGCCGCCCACGGTGCCCAGCGCGAAGCCGACCCGGCGGGGCTCTTCGACCACGAAGATGACGCGCAGCTCTCCGTCGGCCTTCAGACCGGCCACCCGGCCGTGCAGGTGCACGGTCGTGCCAGGGCCGACCCAGGGCGTGCCGTCCTCGTCGAAACGCTGATCGGCCTCCGTGCGAGTGGGAGCGATCGGATGACCGTCGCCGTCGAAGCCGACACCCGAATACATCGGGCCGGAGGCCGGGCGCACATCGCTGACCGTCAGGCCCGCGGCCTTCTGCGCCGTCCACGAGAGCAGCGCCTCGCTCGCGGCGCGGAACCGCGACTCACCGCTCCCGATGCGCCACGCCTGCTCTGCGGGAACACTGCGCTCCGGCGGGAAGTGCATGAGGTCGGGCGCCTGCGTCGCCCCGACGGCGGCGTAGTCGACCGTTTCGTCCTTGAAGGTGCCGCGGCGCATGATCAAAGCCTAACCGGGCTACTTGCCCTTGCCCTCGACATCACCCGAGAGCGCGGCGATGAAGGCCTCCTGCGGCACCTCGACCCGGCCGACCATCTTCATGCGCTTCTTGCCCTCCTTCTGCTTCTCGAGCAGCTTGCGCTTGCGGCTGATGTCACCGCCGTAGCACTTGGCCAGCACATCCTTGCGGATGGCCCGGATGTTCTCGCGGGCGATGATGCGCGCGCCGATCGCCGCCTGGATCGGCACCTCGTACTGCTGCCTGGGGATCAGCTTGCGCAGCCGTTCCGTCATGAGCGTGCCGTAGCTGTACGCCTTGTCCCGGTGCACGATCGAGCTGAAGGCATCCACCTTCTCACCCTGCAGCAGAATGTCGACCTTCACCAGGTCGGCCTCCTGCGCGCCGCTCGGCTCGTAGTCGAGGCTGGCGTATCCCTGCGTGCGCGACTTGAGCTGGTCGAAGAAGTCGAACACGATCTCGCCGAGCGGCATGGTGTAGCGCAGCTCGACGCGTTCCTCACTGAGGTAGTCCATACCCAGCAGCGATCCACGGCGCGACTGGCACAGCTCCATGACGGTGCCGACATAGTCCTTCGGCGTCAGGATCGCGGCCTTGACCATGGGCTCCTCGACGAGCGCGACCTTGCCGTCCGGGTATTCGCTCGGGTTCGTGACGATCACGCGCTCGCCGGTGTCGGTCGTCACTTCGTAGACGACGCTCGGCGCGGTCGTGATGAGGTCCAGATCAAACTCGCGTGCGAGCCGCTCGGTGATGATCTCGAGGTGCAGGAGCCCCAGGAAACCGCAGCGGAACCCGAAGCCGAGCGCCACCGAGGTCTCCGGCTCGTACTGCAGCGAGGCATCCGACAGCTTGAGCTTGTCCAGCGCCTCCCGCAGGTCGGCGTAGTCACTGCCGTCGATCGGATAGACGCCCGAGAACCCCATCGGTTTCGGGTCGGTGTATCCGGGCAGCGCGGACTCGGCCGGTCTGCGCAGCTCGGTGACCGTGACGCCCACCTTCGACTGCCGCACATCCTTCACGCCCGTGATGAGGTAGCCAACCTCACCGACGCCGAGACCCTTGGTGGGCACCGGCTCGGGACTGGACACGCCGATCTCGAGCAGTTCGTGAGTGGCCCTGGTCGACATCATCTGGATGCGCTCGCGCGGCTTGAGCGCGCCGTCGACCATGCGCACATAGGTCACGACCCCGCGATAGGCGTCGTACACGGAGTCGAAGATCATCGCGCGCGCGGGCGCGGCGGCGTCGCCGGTGGGCGGCGGGATGTCGCGGACGATCCGATCGAGCAGATCCTCGACTCCGACCCCCGTCTTGCCAGAGACGCGCAGCACATCGCTCGGATCGCCGCCGATGAGGTTGGCGAGCTCGAGCGCGAATTTGTCGGGGTCGGCGGCGGGAAGGTCGATCTTGTTCAGCACCGGGATGATGTGCAGATCGTTCTCGAGCGCGAGGTACAGATTGGCAAGCGTCTGCGCTTCGATGCCCTGGGCGGCGTCGACCAGCAGGATCGCACCCTCGCAGGCGGCGAGGGACCGGCTCACCTCGTAGGTGAAGTCGACGTGTCCGGGGGTGTCGATCATGTTCAGCGCATAGGCGCCCCCGCCCCCCGAGCCTGTCGAGAGGCCGGTGGCCCACGGCATCCGCACCGCCTGGCTCTTGATCGTGATCCCGCGCTCGCGCTCGATGTCCATACGGTCGAGGTACTGCGCGCGCATCTCGCGATCCGACACCACACCGGTGATCTGCAGCATGCGATCGGCAAGGGTCGACTTGCCGTGGTCGATGTGGGCGATGATGCAGAAGTTGCGGATCAGCTCGGGCGGGGTCGCAGCGGGCTCGAGCGGCATGAGGGCGCGTGGTGACATGTCTCG
>NZ_JBKEAF010000102.1:0-31311 GCF_047971895.1 Microbacterium sp. | reverse complement strand
CGGGCGCTCGAGGTGCGGCGAGTGGCCCACACCGTCGAGGGTCAGCTCGGCGATCGTGCCGCCGGCGGCCGCATAGGCGCCGAGCACGTCACGCGTCTGCGACACCATCTCCTGCGCGGGCGCGACGTCGGCGCCGGGCCAGCCGGGGATCATGCCGAGCGCACCGAGGTGATTGAGGTCGAAGAACGACGCGTCTGACACGATCGCGTCGGCGGTGCCGCGCACCCACAGGATCGGGGGCTTGGGGTCGAGGTCGACGATGCGGGCGACGTTGAAGTGCTTGGGCGCCATCGTGTTGAGCACGCCGATGTCGCCGACACCGAAGCCCGGCCAGTTCTCGCTCTGCTTTCCGTCGCCCGGGTAGTTGCCCTCGGCGGTCGAGGTCGTGAGCATCGACTCGACCCAGACGTCCTCGTGCTCGCTCGTATAGCCGGGGGCGACATAGCTGGCGCGGAAGACGCTGCGCGGCGACGTCTGCGCGTCGGCCGTGGTGTCGCCGGCGGCCAGCCGCGCGACGAAGTCGGGGTTGCCGCCGCCCCCGCCGCAGCCGGCGTCGTCGTCCGTAAGGCGGGTGCCATCGCGGCGGGTGCCGCCGAACCCGTATGGCGAGACCGGCGCCTGCAGCGTGAGGCTCAGCACGGGGTGGTCGAGGGCGTACTGCATCACGACGCCGCCGCCCATCGACCAGCCGACGAGGTGGGCCGTGGGGATGTCCAGGGCCTCGAGCACGGCGAACACGTCGTCGCTGTAGTCGCGGAGGCCGCGGGTCGCGTCGACGGGGGCGATCTCGCTGTCGCCGAAGCCGCGCAGGTCGACGGCGATCGCGCGCAGGTCGCTGGGCAGGTCCTGCATGATCTCCTGCCAGAACAGCGCCGACGACACATTGCCGTGCACGAATACGACGGTGCGCTCCGGAGGAGTGGCCGGGTGGTCGCCGGTGCGCTCGAGGATGTTCACGCTCACGCGCGAGGTCGGGATGACGCGGCTCGTGATGCCGTCGAAGAGGGTCATGTGCACATCCTTCTCATGTGGCCGGAGGCATCCCGCCCCCGCTGTCGATGATAACCGCTCGCCTCCTCGATATGAACCGGCTTTCAGGTCTGGCGTGATCGTAGGATGGCCGCATGCCTGAGACACCCCTGCCGCCCCTCGCGATCCTCGGCGCCGGCTCGATGGGCGGCGCGATCCTGCAGGGCGTTGCCGCCTCGGGGCTGGCCCCGCGCGTCACGGTCACCAACCGCACGGCCGCCAAGGCCGCCGCGCTGGCAGAGCTGCCCGGTGTCACGAGCATCGCGCTCGACGAGCTGCCGAGCGGGAACGTGGATGCCGCTGCCGCGGCCGACGTCGTGCTGATCGGCGTGAAGCCCGCAATGGTGCCCGAACTGCTGCGCGAGATCGCGCCGGTGCTGCGCCCGGGCACGGTCGTCGTGAGCCTGGCCGCCGGCGTCACGATCGCCACGTTCGAAGAGATCCTGGGCGCCGACGCGCCCGTGCTGCGGTCGATGCCGAACACCCCTGCGGTCGTCGGCAAGGCGGTCACCGGGCTCGCCGCGGGCTCTGCGGCCTCACCGCGCGACATTGCGACCGTGCGGCGTCTGTTCGAGACGTGCGGGGCGGTGATCGAGCTGCCCGAGTCGCAGATCGACGCGCTCTCGACGATCTCGGGCTCCGGCCCTGCCTACGTGTTCCTGCTCATCGAAGAGCTCACCAAGGCCGCCGTCGGCAAGGGCTTCGACCAGGCCGAGGCGCGGCTGATGGCCGAGCAGACCTTCATCGGCGCGGCCGCGCTGCTCGAGGCGAGTGGGGACGACCCCGCCGAGCTGCGCCGCCGTGTGACGAGTCCGAAGGGCACGACCGAGCGCGCCGTCGCCGTGCTGCAGGGCGCCCGCCTCGACGAGCTGTTCGCGACGGCGACCGATGCCGCGCTCGCCCGCGCCCGCGAGCTCGCCGCCGGCGCGTAGCATCCACCCGCGCGCTCCGTCGTCCGCGCGTCGCCACCCGCGCGTCGCCACCCGCCCGCTTCGTCGCGCGCTTCACCTGCCGCGAATCACCGCACCGACCCGCAGCCGATTCAGCGATCGAGTGATGCGAAGCGCTCGATGTCGCTGTTCGTGCCCGACACGATGATGAGGTCGTGGTCGGTGACCACCGTGTTCGCCTCGGCGTAACGGAACGGCTTGCCCGGGCTCTTCACGCCCACCACTGTCACGTTGTACTTCGTGCGCACGCCCGACTCGTTCAGGCCCACACCGCGGATGAACTTCGGCGGGTACAGCTTGGCGAGTGCGAAGTCGTCGTCGAAGCGGATGAAGTCGAGCATGCGCCCGCTCACCAGGTGCGCGACGCGCTCACCCGCCTCGCGCTCGGGGTAGATGACGTGGTTGGCGCCGACGCGCGCGAGGATCTTGCCGTGCGACTGCGACACCGCCTTCGCCCAGATCTGTGGGATCTTCAGGTCGACGAGGTTCGCGGTGATGAGGACGGATGCCTCGATGAACGAGCCGACGGCGACCACCGCGACCTGGAAGTCCTGCGCACCGATCTGCTTCAGTGCGTCGAGGTTGCGGGCGTCGGCCTGCACCGTGTGCGTGACGCGCTCGGACCACTTCTGCACGAGCTCGAGGTCCTCGTCGATCGCGAGTACTTCGCGGTCGAGGTGATCGAGTTCGCCGGCGCACGCCGCGCCGAAGCGGCCGAGGCCGACGATGAGCACCGGGGCGTCTTTGCGGATCTGCTTCACCATGATGCAACGCTAGCCTGAACGCATGTGGCGCAGATACCGGCGGCCGATCACGCTCGCCCTCCCGGTGGGGGCTGCGCTCGGGTGCCTGATGTCTCTCGGCGTCTATCTGGCCGGCAACCCCGACTACCGCCGCTACGGCGGCTGGGGCGCCTTTGTCAACACCATCGTCGTGGGCGGTGCGATCGGCGCGGTCACCGCACTCGCCGCCGTCGGCGGGGGCGTGCTCGCCCTGCTCGTGTGGGACCGTGCCCTGGTGAAATCCCCGCCGTCGCGACGGGATGCTGCGGCTCTCGGCGCAGCCCTCGGCACCGCGGTTCTATGGCTCGCCTTCGGCGTCGTGAACGGGCTGCTCAGCCCGAGCGGCTGGTCGTGGTTCGGCCTGACGGGTATCGTCGTCGCCGTCGCTGCCCCGATCGCCGCCATCGCCGCCGGGATGCTCGTCGCGCGCGCCGAGCGGCGTGCTGCCGATCAGCCGACGATCGGGCGCTCGACCGGCAGCGCGTAGAGCTGCGAGCGGGATGTCGCGGCCACCGCGGCGGCGAGAGTCACGGTGCCGACGCGGCCCATGAACATCGTCAGCGCCATGACGTAGATGCCCGGATCCGGAAGGTTCGCGGTGACCCCGGTCGACAGGCCGACGGTCGCGAAGCCCGAGATCACATCGAACAGCACGTACTCGACGGGCGCCTTGGTGATCTCGGTGATCGTGATCGTCGACAGGGCGACGATCGTGGCACCCCACGCCACCACCGACAGCGCGACGCGCTGCACGTCGCTCGGGATGCGGTGACCGAACACCTGCACCGACTGGCGGCCCCGCGCCTCGGAGAACACCGCCAGCGCGAGTACGGCCAGCGTCGTCACCTTGATGCCGCCGGCGGTGGAGGCTGAGCCTCCGCCGACGAACATGAGCATCGAGGCGACCAGCAGCGACGAACCGCCCAACTGATCGATCGGCACCACAGAGAAGCCGCCGGACCGGGTCATCGCCGACAGGAAGAAGGCCTGGAAGGTGGTGTCCCAGGCATCCATCGTCCCGAGACTCGTGGCGTTGTCGTACTCGAGCAGCAGAAAGGCTCCGGCACCGGCGAAGAACAGCAGCATGGTCGTGATGAGCGTGAGCTTGGCGTGCAGCGACCACAGCCGGAAGTGCCAATGCCGCTTCAGGAGGGTGTAGATCACGGGGAAGCCGATGGAGCCGAGGAAGACACCGGCCATCAGCACGGTGAGAAGGACGTAGTCGTCGGCGAACAGTGTGAGGCCCTCCGGATTCGGGACGAATCCGGTGTTCGTGAAAGCCATGGCTGCGTAGTAGGGCGCTTCCCAGAGTGCAGTCAGCGGTGCGATGCCGGCCCAGATCAGCGACGGATAGAGGAGGATCGCGAGCACCGCCTCGATGACGAGCGTTGACAGAGCGACCGTGGCGAGCAGCTGGCCCACCTCGCCCAGGCGCACGGTCTGCCCCTCATTCACCGGGCCGCCGTGCGCGCGCAGTGGGTTGGAGTCGCCGGCCGCGATGAGTTTCGCCCGCAGTCCGAGGCGCTTGGAGATCACCAGGCCGAGGATGGATGCGAATGTCAGCACGCCCATCGCTCCGACGTTCACCCCGACGTACGTGACGACGTGCCCGAACGGCGACCAGTGCGTCGCCATGTCGACGGTCGTGAGCCCGGTCACACAGATGGTCGACACGGCCGTGAACAGAGCATCGGCGAAGGGGGTTCTGCGTCCGTCGGCGGCCGCCATGGGAAGCGAGTACAGGAACGTGAAGATGAGGATGAGCGCGACGAAAACGAGTACGGCGAACCGCGCCGGCGAGGCCGTCATGGCCTGCCGGATCTCTTCGCCGCGCCGCCCGAGCCAACCCAGAACCCCGGTGCGGCGGGCCTCCCGCAGCCGGTCTGCCGCCATGCGCGCTCCTCACTCCGAAGACCCACGTCATGGTACTCCGTGCGTGGCCCGACTACTCTGAGCACATGGCGGACATCTTCGACGTGATTGCGGACGGCACTCGCCGTGAGATCCTGCAGCTGCTGCGCGAACGCTCAGCGGCGGGTGAGCAGGGCACTAGTGTGTCGCACATCGTGCAGGAGCTCGGAGTCAGCCAGCCCACCGTGTCGAAGCACCTGAAGGTGCTGCGCGAAGCGCACCTCGTATCGGTGCGCGAAGAGGGCCAGCACCGCTTCTACAGCCTGGCGCGGGGGCCGCTCGAGGAGGTCGATGACTGGCTCGTGCCGTTTCTCGTCGATGAGGTCGACACCGCGGCGGTCGCCGCCCAGATCTCCCTCGAGCTGCCTGAGCCCGCCGTCCGTGCCGCTGAGGGCCTGGGCCGTGTGGCAGCCCAGGCCAAGCACGCCGTCAGCGGCGCGCTGAAGCGGCTCGGCGGCTAGCGCCGGCTCGGCCTTTGGCGGGCTCAGCGCAGGCTGCGGCGAACCCGCTAGGCCTGACGGTGCGCATCCTCAGCGATCACACGGGCCTCACTGGTTTACAGAGGTCGCAGGACGCAATAGAGTGAAGCCCGTTCCGTTGGGATCGTGCTGGGAGAAGGGGAAACGAATGGCCGAGTTGCCGGACGTGCGGTTTCTCACCGTCGCCGAGGTCGCCGAGATCATGCGTGTGTCAAAGATGACCGTGTATCGGCTCGTGCACTCCGGTGAGCTGCCTGCGGTCCGCTTCGGGCGGTCCTATCGCGTGCCCGAGTCGGCCGTCACCACCGCCCTGCAGCGCCCGATCTCGGACGTCGGCTGAGCGACGCCACGCAGACTGATAGACTGTCCCGCGGCATTTTCCGTTTGCCCGTGGCGCCGATACGTGCGCTGCTCTCGACTCAGTGAGGTTCTCTGTGGGTTCAGTCATCAAGAAGCGCCGCAAGCGCATGGCGAAGAAGAAGCACCGCAAGCTGCTTCGCAAGACTCGCCACCAGCGCCGCAACAAGAAGTAGGCGGCAAGACACCGAGCGCCTGTCCTCTGGACGGGTGCTTCGTGTTTCCCCAGCGGCGACCGACATCCCCTATCCGCCCTTCGGCTTCGACGAACCCGCCAGTGACAGCGGCTACTCGGGCTTCGACACCGACCTGTACACGGCCATAGCGCCCCCGCGACTCCTGCCGCGGGTAATCTGAACGGATGAAGTCGATCACCGTCCAGCAGCTGAGTACGCGCGAGGGTGTGCCCCTCATCGACGTTCGCGAGCCCGATGAGTTCGCCTCCGCGCGGGTCCCCGGCGCGGTCAACCTGCCGATGTCGAGTCTGGGCGACCGCCTGCACGAGCTGCCCGACGGCGCGTTCGACGTGATCTGCGCGGCCGGGGCCCGGTCGGGGCGCGTCGTCGAGGCGCTGACGGCCCGCGGCTACGACGCGACGAACGTCGACGGCGGCACCAACGACTGGATCGCCGCAGGGCTCCCCGTCGAACGATGACGACCCTCACCCTCATCGGCAAGCCGGACTGCCACCTGTGCGACGTCGCACAGGAGGTGATCGAGCACATGCTGGCCGAGCTTCCCGACGAGGTGGTCGCAGGCATCCGCACCGAGCAGCGCTCGATCCTCGACGACCCCGCCCTCCACGACCTGTGGTGGGAGAAGATCCCGGTGGTGCTGATCGACGGTCAGTTGCACGGTCACTGGCGCGTCGCACCCGACCGGCTGCGCACGGCACTGCTCGACGCGACGGGGGTGCGGGCATGACGCTGCGACACATCGCCTCCTGGTTGCTTGCGACCGCCGACCAGACGCAGCGAGCCGAGCAGGCTCGACGCATCGCCGACGACCTGACGGCGGTGCGCGGGCTGGGGTCGTGCCCTGCCTGGCAGACATCGCGTCGAGGGTGTGTCACGCACGCGGTAGCCTCAGAACATGGTCACATCGACGCCGTCTCCCGATGCCGAATGGGTGCCCCTTTCTGCGGTGGCTGTGCGGGACATCTTCGGTCCCGTGGATGCCCGCTGGTGGCTTTCGGGCGGATGTGCGCTGGACCGGTGGCTGGGCGAGGACATTCGAGAACGCCCCAACATCGATGTGAGCACGACACCGCGCGACCAGGAGAGCCTGATCGCCGGTCTTCCCGCGGGGCTGAGCGCGTGGATCGCTTCGGATGGAAATCTGATGGCCTGGGCGGATGCGCAGGAAGACACCGATCGGCAGCCCACCTGGATCCACGACGACGACAAGGGCGTGTGGGTGCTGCGGGTGAACGTCGAAGACGGCACCGACCGGGCGTGGCTGTATCGACGTGACCCGAGGCTGCAGCTGCCCTGGGACCAGGCGGTGCTCGATATCGACGGTGTCCCTGTCGGTGCACCGGAGGTGCAACTGGTGTGGAAGGCGCTTCGCCCCCGTCCCGAAGATGACGTCGACAAAGACGCGGTGTTCCCGCGTCTCTCGGAGCAGGCGCGGGAGTGGTGGGAGCGGGCCCTTCTGAGGATCCACCCACATTCGACGTGGGCGATTCACGTACGCAGCCCGATGTTCCCCGCCAAGGCCAGCTGGAACCGCGCCCGCCGCTAGTACGACCAGCAGCGGCCCCGACCACCCTTTCGGATCGATCCGGTTCTCGCTCACAGCTCCTCCGGGTGCCCCGGTCCGGCGATATTCAGTCCGGGACCGAGAACTCGCCCGACGACACCGCACCCAACACCAGCCGGCGGAACCATCGTTGGGCCGGTGAGAGGGCACCATCCCGCCGGGTATACAGCGCCACGGGTGAGCTGTGACCGGGCCAGGGAAGCTCGGCGATCTGCAGGCCCGGGAACCATCCACGGAAAACTTCGGCGACGTGGCGTGGCAGCATCACGATGAGATCGGTTGCTACCAGCACCGCGGGAACGGTGGCGTACTCCTCGGCGGTGAGGGCGACCTGGGGCATCAGGCCGTGTTCGATAAGGGCCTGCAGGGGAAAGACGTGACCGCCTCGGGCCGATACGCGCACGAATCGGCGGCCACGGAACATCTCGGGACCGGTGGCCGGCAACGGGTGGTCCCGCGATGTCACTGCCACGTACTCGACACTGCGCACGGGTGTGCGCCACAGGCGTGAGGCATCCATCAACGAGACGGTGAGCGCCAGGTCGATCGTCCCGCGGATGAGCTCTTCTTCCACTTCGTCGGCGTCCAACCGGGTGACCTGCAGATGGGGCGTTGAGCCCTCGTCGGCGAGTGCGGACACGATCGGTGGGAGAAAGGTCTGTTCGCCGATCGAGGTCAGACCCAGCGTGAGTTCTCCGCTAAAGCTCGCCGGATCGAAATCGAGAGCACCACGGACGGTGTCGTCGATCCGAGTGAGTGCCTCATTGAGCGGACCGAACAGCTCTGTCGCTCGTGCCGTAGGAACCATCACGTGGCCTTCGCGGCGGAAGAGATCGTCGGCGAATCGTTCGCGCAGTCGGGCGAGGGTATAGCTCACGGTGGGTTGTGTCACGTGCAGACGCTGCGCGGTCGCGGTGAGGCTGCGCAGCTCATACAGCACCACGAAGGTGCGGAGTTGATTCAGATCGGGGAGTGCCATGTATTGATTGCATCTATTTAGAGTGGTATCAGAATCTATTGGACCATACTTTCGCATCCGCCTACAGTCGAAGTCACGAAACCAGTGACAAGGACGACACGCGTTTGATCATCGACATTCACGGCCACTACACGACCGCACCGGCCCAATTGGGCGTCTGGCGCGACCTTCAGATCGCTTTCGCCGACGGCAAGGGCGACGCTCCCGATCCGGCAGCGCTGAGCATCAGTGATGACGAGATTCGCGAAACGATCGAATCCAACCAGCTCAGACTCATGGACGAGCGCGGCAGCGACCTCACGGTCTTCAGCCCTCGGGCATCGTTCATGGCTCATCACATCGGTGACTTCGAGGTCAGCCAGGTGTGGGCGCGGATCTGCAATGATCTGTGCGCACGGGTGAGTGCACTGTTTCCGGATCGGTTCATCATGGGTGCCATGCTGCCGCAGTCGCCGGGAGTGGATCCGGTGACGACGGTCGCCGAACTCACCCGCGCCGTCGAAGAGCTTGGCGCGGTCACGGTCAACCTCAACCCGGATCCGTCCGGCGGCCTGTGGACGGCACCGCCACTGACTGATCGATCGTGGTACCCGGTCTACGAAAAGCTCGTCGAGTACGAGCTCCCCGCGATGATTCACGTCTCGACGTCGTGCAAGCCGCAGTTCCACACCACCGGTGACCACTATCTCGGCGCGGATACCACCGCATTCATGCAACTGCTGAAGGGTGACCTTTTCACCGACTTCCCCGACCTGAAATTCGTCATCCCACACGGCGGCGGAGCCGTTCCCTACCACTGGGGACGCTTCCGCGGCCTGGCGATGGCGCTGGGCAAACCCGAGCTCGAAGAACACCTTCTCGGCAACGTGTTCTTCGACACCTGCGTCTACCACCAGCCCGGTATCGACCTGTTGACCAGCGTCATACCGACCGACAACATCCTGTTCGCCAGCGAGATGATCGGCGCGGTCCGTGACATCGATCCGCGTACCGGCCACTACTTCGATGACACCAAGCGCTATGTGGATGCCGCATCCGGTCTCAATGACACCGAACGCGCTCAGGTGTTCGAAGGTAACGCTCGCCGGGTCTACCCGCGGCTGAACCGCGCTCTGACCGCACGAGGCCTGTGAGAAGGAGGACCAGTATGCGACTGAACAACCTCGGACTCGTCCGCACGAACATCGAGCGGCCCGACCCCGCCGATGTCGCGCGCCTGGCACAATTCGGTGTCGCGACCATCCACGAGGCGATGGGACGGGTGGGCTTGATGCGCCCGTACATGCGCCCTGTCTACACCGGAGCGAAACTGTGCGGCCCGGCCGTCACCGTTCTGCTGCAGCCCGGTGACAACTGGATGTTCCATGTCGCCGCCGAGCAGGTGCAGGAAGGCGACGTGCTGGTTGCCGGGTGCACCACCGAAAGCGAGGACGGGTTCTTCGGCGACCTGTTGGCCACCTCGGTCAGTGCGCGTGGCTGCAAGGGCTTGGTCATCGACGGCGGCGTTCGCGATGTGGCCGACCTGGAGGAGATGAACTTTCCGGTGTTCGCCCGCGCGATCAGCTCCAAGGGGACGGTGAAGGCCACCCTCGGCTCGGTCAACGTTCCTGTCGTCGTTGCCAACGCCGCGGTCAACCCCGGCGACGTGGTGGCCGCCGACGTGGACGGCGTCGTCGTTGTGCCACGTGAGGTGGTCGGTGCGGTAGCGGATGCCAGCCAGAAGCGAGAGGATAACGAAGAGTCCAAGCGGCAGCAGTTCCGTCAGGGCGTCCTCGGTCTCGACATCTACGGCATGCGCGAGCCGCTGGCTGCCGCTGGCCTGGAATACGTGGAGGACTGACGATGGTGCACGGCGACACCACCGGCGGCTTCGAAAAGTCACCCGGTTGGCTGGACTGGTACGACGGTCCCAGCACGCCGAGGTTCGTGTTGCCTCCGGGGGCCGTCGACGCGCACTGCCATGTCTTCGGCCCGGGGGAGCAGTTCCCATACGCTCCGCAGCGCAAGTACACCCCGTGCGATGCGTCGGCCGAGCAGCTGTTCGCCTTGCGCGACCACCTGGGTTTCGAGCGCAACGTGATCGTGCAGGCGACCTGTCACGGCTCCGACAACACTGCCCTGGTCGATGCGCTGCGTCGCAGCGATGGACGCGCTCGCGGTGTGGCCACCGTGCGGCGCGACATCACCAGCGACGAGCTGATGGACCTGCATGACGCGGGTGTGCGGGGGGTGCGTTTCAACTTCGTGAAACGACTCGTCGACCGGGTTCCCACCGACGCGCTCGATGAGATCGTCGGCAAGATTGCCCCGCTCGGCTGGCACGTGGTCATCTACTTCGAGGCCGAGGACTTGCCTGAACTGTACGATTTTTTCTCGAGCATCCCGACCGGCGTCGTGGTCGACCACATGGGTCGACCCGATGTGACCCGGGACCCGAACGGGCCCGAGTTCGAGCTTTTCTTGCGCTTCATGCGTGAGAACCCCAACGTGTGGACCAAGGTGAGTTGCCCCGAGCGACTGACCGTCACCGGTCCTCGGGCTCTCGACGGCGAACAGCACGCGTACACCGACGTTGTGCCGTTCGCCCGACGCGTGGTCGAGGAGTTCCCCGACCGTGTGCTGTGGGGCACCGACTGGCCCCACCCCAACCTCAAAGACCATATGCCGGACGACGGGCTGCTGGTCGACTACATCCCGCAGATCGCCCCGAGCGTCGCCCTGCAGCAGCAGCTGCTCGTCGACAACCCGAGGCGTCTGTATTGGCCCGAAGGAGAATGACATGGCACTTGACAAGCCGTACAAGCACGTTCCCGGCACGATCATCTTCGATGCCGAACAAGCCCGCAAGGGTTACCACCTGAACCAATTCGCGATGTCGCTGATGAAGCCCGAGAACCGGGAGCGCTATCTCGCCGACCGCGAAGCCTACCTGGATGAATGGGATCTCACTCCGCGGCAGCGGCAGGGTGTGCTCGACCTCGACCTGAACACGTGTCTGCAAGAGGGCGGGAACATCTACTTCCTCAGCAAGCTGGGTGCCACCCACGGGTTGAGCTTCCAGCAGATGGCCGGTTCGATGACCGGAATGAGCGAAGCGGCGTACCGCGACATGATGGTCGCCGGAGGACGCAAGCCCGAAGGCAACCGTCTGAAGGACCTCGACGGCTGGACCCCGCCGGAGCCGGGTGAGAAAGCCGAGACTCTTCGCCCGAACGCACCGGCGAAGTTGACCTCGGCGTTGTTCACCCCGCACGTACCTGCGATCGGTGCGGCCATGGACCTGGGCAAGACCGAAGAGCCGTACTGGAAAAAGGTCTTCTCCGGCTACGAGTGGACCCGGCAGTGGGCCAAGGAGAACACCCCCGATGTGGTCATCATCGTCTACAACGACCACGCCACCGCATTCGACTCGTCACTGATCCCGACCTTCGTGCTTGGCACCGGTGCCGAATACCCGGTCGCGGATGAGGGCTACGGTCCCCGCCCGGTTCCCGGGATCACCGGGTATCCGGAGCTGGCCTCGCACATCGCCCAGTCGGTCATCCAGGACGACTTCGATTTGACGCTGGTCAACGAGATGGTCGTCGACCACGGCCTGACCGTGCCGCTGTCGCTGGTCTACGGCGATGTCGAGGAGTGGCCGGTCCGGGTCATCCCGCTGGCGGTCAACGTCGTGCAGTACCCGGTGCCGTCCGGTCGCCGCTGCTACGAATTGGGCAAGGCGATCCGTCGCGCGCTGGACAAGTGGGATGGTCCCGAACTCAACATCCAGATCTGGGGTACCGGTGGGATGAGCCACCAACTGCAGGGTCCGCGCGCCGGCCTGATCAACGAGGAGTGGGACAACGCGTTCCTCGACCACCTGATCGCCGACCCGAAGGGTTTGACCGAGTGGCCGCACCTCGAGTACGTCGATGAGGCGGGTTCCGAGGGCATCGAACTGGTTGACTGGCTGATTCCTCGTGGCGCCATGGACGACCAGTTCGGCGGAGGTGCACCCGAGGTCAATCACCGGTTCTATCACGTACCGGCTTCGAACACGGCCGTCGGGCACCTGGTGATATCGAACCCGGTGGCGCCGGAGGCCACCGCCGAAGCCGCACACGACGAGGCAGCACCGCAGGAGGCGAACCCGGTGGCTTCGCCGGCCTGATCACGACACACAACCTTCCCGCCCGTTGGGGCCGCACCGTGCGGCCCCAACGGGTAACACGCGTGAGGAGACACGAATGAGCAGCGACAAGATCCGCATCGCCGTTGTCGGCGCCACTGGGGCCTTCGGGATGAAGCACCTGGATGGGCTGGCGAACATCGCCGATGCCGAGGTGACCGTGGTCAGTGGCACCCGACCCGAGCCGACCGAAGCGGTTGCGCAGGCCTACGGCGTTCCGACCGCGGTCGTGGGGTACGAGGCGGTGCTCGAACGCGACGACGTCGATGCCGTCATCCTTGCCACACCGACCGGGATGCATGCCTCTCAGACCCAAGCGGCATTGGCCGCAGGCAAGCACGTGCAGGTCGAGATCCCGCTCGCGGACTCTCTGGTCGATGCCCAAGCGACACTCGCAGCGGCCGAGGCATCCGATCGTGTCGCGATGGTCGGCCACACGCGACGCTTCAACCCGTCGCATCAGTGGGTGCACAACAAGATCGCCGCCGGCGAGTTCAACATCCAGCAGATGGACGTGCAGACGTACTTCTTCCGACGCACCAACTCCAACGCCAAGGGTGAACCGAGATCGTGGACCGATCACCTGCTCTGGCACCACGCCGCGCACACGGTGGATCTGTTCGCCTACCAGGCCGGTACGATCGTGCAGGCCAACGCGGTGCAGGGACCCATCCACCCCACCCTCGGGATCGCGATGGATATGTCGATCCAGTTGCGGGCGGACTCCGGCGCGATCTGCACCCTCTCGCTGTCGTTCAACAACGACGGCCCGTTCGGCACCTTCTTCCGCTACATCGGCGACACCGGCACCTATATCGCTCGCTATGACGACCTCGTCAACGGCAAAGAGGAACCGATCGATGTCTCACAGGTCGCCGTGAGCATGAACGGTATCGAGTTGCAGGACCGTGAGTTCGTCGCTGCGATCCGGGAGGGACGCGAGCCGAACTCTTCGCTGCGTCGCGTCATCGACTGCTACCGGGTGCTCGGTGAGCTGGAGGAACAACTCGCATGATCCTGCCTCGCACCGGTCTGGGTTGCATGTCGCTCAGCCATGCCTATGGCGTTCCACCCGACGTCGGCGAAGGCGTGCGCATGCTGCGCGCCGCTCTCGATGCCGGGGTGACACATCTGGACACCGCCACCATGTACGGCGGCGGCCGCAACGAAGAACTCGTGGGCACGGCGATCGCGGGGCGCCGCGACGACGTGGTGCTGGCCAGCAAGGGAGGGATGGCGCCGATCGACGGTGTCAAGACGATCGATGGGCGTCCGGCCACCCTGCACGCCCAGGTCGATGCCTCACTGCAGCGCCTGGGCGTCGAGCACATCGACCTCTACTATCTGCACCGGTGGGACAAGTCGGTGCCGATCGGCGAGAGTGTCGGTGCGCTGTCTGAGGCCGTGCAGCAGGGCAAGATCGGCGCGATCGGGTTGAGCGAGGTGTCAGTGGCGCGACTGCGCGAGGCGCAAGACGTGGCACCGATCGCGGCCGTGCAGAACGAGTACTCGCTGTGGAGCCGCAACCCCGAACTGGGGATGCTCGAGGCCACCCGCGAGGCGGGAGTCGCCCTGGTGGCCTTCTCACCGGTGGCACGCGGGTTTCTCGCCGACGCCATCGGCGACCCCGAGCAGATGGCGTCGAAGGATATTCGCCGGGCAATGCCGCGATTTCAGCGGGACCACTGGTCGGCCAACGCGGCACTGCTGCCGGCCTGGCGCTCTCTTGCCGCCGAGGCCGGGTGCACCCCGGCACAGTTGGCGTTGGCGTGGCTGCTCTCTCGCGGTGAGCACGTCGTGCCGATTCCCGGGACGACGAACATCGATCACGTGCGCGAGAACATCGCGGCCGTCGCGTTGACGATCGATTCTTCCCTGCTTGCCCGCGCGGGCGAACTGATCGACACCGCGACGGTGTCTGGGCCGCGCTACAACAGCGGTCAATCTGTCGAGGTGGATGCCGAGACCTTCGAGGATGCTGCGTGAGAGCGATCTGCTCGATGGCGACGCGGCACGTGCTCGCCGACCTGGCTGCGGTCGCAGCGGATGAGGGACTGCCACAGTTGCAGATCGAGGCCGTCGGCGGTGTCGACGCCGCGCGTCGGGTGCGTGAGCAGGAGCCGTTCGATCTGGTGTTTCTGGCGGCGGGTGCGCTGGGCAAGCTGGCAGCGGAGGGACACGTCGATGAACGGACCGTCGCCCCACTGGTGGTATCCAGTGTCGCCGCAGCCGTCGCATCCGAGACCACCACGGCTGCGGAACGCCCGGACGGGATCGCTTTCACAGACGCTGCCGCCATGCGTGATGCGATCCGCACGGGTGGACGGATCGGTTACTCGACCGGGCCGAGCGGTGACGCACTGGTGCAGATGATCGCCGAGTGGGGGCTGAGCGATGAGCTGGGCGATCGCCTCGTGCAGGCCCGCCCGGGTGTCCCGGTGGCCGCGTCGGTTGCTGCTGGCGAGGTCGATCTCGGCTTTCAGCAGTTGAGTGAACTGGTCGGTCAACCCGGCATCCGCATCCTCGGCGTTCTTCCTCCCGATCGTGCCATCGATACCGTGTTCGCCGGTGCAGTCGGTGCGGCGACATCGGATGGTGCCCGTGCCCACGAACTTCTGAATGCGTTCACCTCTGGTGCCGCCGATCAGGTGAAACGCCGCCACAACTTCGCCGTACCACCGACCGGTCCGCGTCGCGGATGACCGTGGTGCCGGGCGTACGGGAGTGTGACGGCATCTCTCGCCCATCTTTCGAAGGAGCACGGCCATGTCCGATGTCACACCCGCTTTCGTTCTCGTGCACGGTGCGTGGGGGGGAGCGTGGGTCTGGCGCCGCGTCCTGAATCCCCTGCGCGCGGCCGGGCATGAGGTTCACGCCGTCACCCTCACCGGCGACGGAGAGCGGGCTCACTTGCGTCGGCCCGACATCTCGCTGCAGACCCACATCGACGACGTGCTCGGTCTCATCGAGGCCGAAGAGCTCGACCGCGTCATCATTGTCGGGCATAGTTACGGCGGGATGGTGGTCACGGGCGCAGCCGCCGCGCTGCAAGCGGACCGACCCGGTCGGGTGAGCGGTCTCGTCTACGTCGACGCGATGGTTCCGTTGCCCGGTGAGGGCTGGGGCGTCGGCCACCCACCCGAAGTTGCGGCGGCCCGCCTGGCGGCCGCGGCCGAGAACGACAATGCGCTACCGCCGCCCGATCCAGAAGTGGGCTTCGGCCTCGACGCAGCCGATGCCGCCTGGTTGCGGCGCCGACACGTACCGCACCCGTTCGGGATGTACCGCAAGCCCTTGGACTATGACCGGACGCTGCTGGAAGCTCTGCCGAAGTTGTTCGTCGACTGCCCCAGCCCCGCCTACCCGACCATCGACGCGATGCGGCACCGGGTGAGGGAGACACCAGGCTGGCAGGTGGTCGAGATCGCGACCGGTCATTTCCCGATGCTGAGCGAACCGGAGGCACTTGTTCGGAATCTGCTCGCCTTCGCCGCAGACATGTGATGCTGGGTAGGCACATGTGCACGATCGGGTCTGCGAAGCTCCCCCGTCCGACTTCGTGTGGGTCGTGGTCGCGGACCTGAAGACGTCGCCCACAGGCCGCCCGCCCGCAGTGGCAGACCACCGGTGTCTCGGAAGTACAGTCCCGCAGACCCTACGGCGCGAGGCGTGTCGGCCCGCGGAACAGGTACGTGACCTCGCGGATCGAGTCCTGACCGAGCATCAACATGAGCAGACGCGCGAGGCCCATGCCGAAGCCGCCGTGCGGCGGGGCGCCGTAGCGGAAGAAGTCGAGGTAGAAGTCGAGGTGCTCGGGCTCGAGGCCCTTCTCTTTCGCCTGCTCGACGAGCACGTCGACGCGGTGTTCGCGCTGCGCACCGGTCGTGATCTCGACGCCTTTGTACAGTAGGTCGTAGCTCTTGGTGAGCCCGGTCTCCTCGTCGCGCATGTGATAGAACGCACGGATCTCGGGGTGGTAGTCGGTGATGAACACGAACCGGTGGCCGTGGGTCTCCTCGACGTAGGCGGCGATCTGCCGCTCGCCCTCGGGGTCGAGGTCGCCGTCGGTGCGGGGGATCTCATAGCCGCGGGCGGCGACGATCTCGCGCGCCTCGGCGAGCGGGATGCGCGGGAACGGGACGGCCGGCACCTGCACCTCGACGCCGAAGAGCTCTTCGATCTCGGCGCCGTGCTTCTCGTTCACCGCTGCGAACGCGGTGGCCAGCAGCTCCTCCTGCATGCGCGCGACATCCTCGTGCGAGTCGATCCAGCTGATCTCGGCGTCCACGCTCGTGAACTCGGTGGCGTGGCGGCTGGTGAACGACGGGTCGGCGCGGAAGGCCGGACCGATCTCGAAGATCCTGCCGAAACCGGCCGACTGCGCCATCTGCTTGAAGAACTGCGGGCTCTGCGCCAGGTAGGCCGTCTGGTCGTCGAAGTAGTCGAGTGAGAACAGTTCGGCGTTCGACTCGGAGGGGCTCGCCATGAGCTTGGGGGAGTGGATCTCGATGTAGTCGCGCTCGACCCAGAACGTGCGCATCGCGTGCTCGAGGGTGGTCTGCACCCGGAAGACGAGGTTGTTGCGGCGCTGGCGCAGGTCGAGGAAACGCCAGTCCATGCGCTTGTCGAGTCCGCTGTCGGCGGCGATGGGGGTCTCCGGCAGCGCGGCGGCCGCGATGTCGAGCGTGCCGATCTTGATCTCGACGCCGCCGAGCTTGACGCGCTCGTCGTGTGCGAGCTCGCCGGTGACGGTGAGGAACGTGCCGTGTGCGAGCTCGGAGATGAGCGCCGTCAGCGCGTAGCCGTCCCCCTCGGGCTCGCGGGTCGCCGGGTTGACCAGCTGCACCGCCCCGGTCTCATCGCGCAGGATGACGAACTGCACCTTCTTCTGGTCGCGGACGGTCTCGACCCATCCCGACACCGAGACGGGGCCGTCTTCCCGGGCCTGCAGCTGCTTGACAAGGACGCGCTCACTCACGCATCGAGTCTACGGGCGGCGCTCCCGCGTGCCGAACCGCCCGTCGCATGCCGCACAGCTTGCCGAGAAACATCTTGCCGAAAAACAGCTTGCCGAGAACAGCTTGCCGAGAACAGGAGTTCTGGCGAAGACAGGATGCCTGGGGCCCGCATTGTCCTGAGTGCGCCAGAACAGGAGTTTTCGGGAGGCGGCGCGGAGCGGGGCGGTCACGTAGGATGCCCGGGTGACCCCTCACCCCCCTGTCAATGCAGACCACGAAGCGATCCTTGCCGACCTCGACGCGCTGCGTGCGCAGGATGCCCCCACCCACGGTGGGCGCGTGCTGTCGTACGTCTACGACACCGGCCGCGCCGACCTCGATGAGCTGGCGGCGCAGGCCGCGCGGCGCATGCAGGCGGTGAACGGCCTCGACCCGACGACATTCACGTCGGTCGCGGTGCTCGAGCGCGAGGTGGTGGGCTTCGCCCGCGAGCTGCTGGGGGCCGGCCCCGGTACCGCGGGCACGGTCACCTCGGGCGGCACCGAGTCGTGCCTGCTGGCGGTGAAGACCGCCCGTGACCTGTGGCGTGCGGCCGGCGGCACCGGCACGCCGCGCCTGGTCGCGCCCGTGACCGTGCACGCGGCATTCCGCAAGGCGGCCGAGCTGTTCGACCTCGCCTTCGACGGCGTGCCGGTCTCGCCCGAGACCGGGACGATGGATGCCGCGGCGATCGCCGGCCGGCTCGGGCCCGACGTGGCGCTGGTCGTCGTATCGGCGCCGTCGTATCCGTTCGCGGCGATGGACCCCGTCGCCGAGGTCGCCGCGGCTTGCGCCGCCGCCGGTGTCGCCTGCCATGTCGATGCGTGCATCGGCGGATGGATCCTGCCGTTCTGGCCGGGCGGTGTGCCCGCCTGGGACATGTCGGTGCCGGGCGTGACGAGTCTGTCGGCCGACCTGCACAAGTACGGCTACGCGCCCAAGGGCGTGAGCGTGCTGCTGCACGCCGATCGCGACCGGCATCGTGCGCAGTACTTCGCGACGACCGACTGGCCGGGCTACCCGGTAGTGAATCCGACGCTGCTGGGTTCGAAGCCGGCCGGTGCGCTCGCGGCGGCGTGGGCGCTGATCCGTGCGCTCGGTGTCGACGGCTTCGCCGGGCTGGCGGCCAGCGCGGCGCGGGCCACCGCCGCGCTCGTCGAGGCGGTCACGGGCATCGAGGGATTGCGCGTGGTCGGCGACCCGGCGGGGCCCCTGTTCGCCGTCGCCGCCGACGAGGCGATGCCGGCCGAGCGCCGAGTCGATCCGCACCACTGGGCCGACCGGGTGCGCGCGGCCGGCTGGGTGCTGCAGCAGCAGCCGGGCATCGTGCAGCCCGACGGCACCCGTCTGCCGCACACGACCCACTTCACGGTGACGCCGGTCACCGAGGCCGGGCTCGACGAGCTGATCCCCGTGCTGGCGGCGGCGGCTGACGACGTACGCGGGATGCTGGCGGTCGCCGCAGATCAGATCGTCGCGGCGTTCGGCGGGTCGCTGCCGGCGACGCTCGATGCCGACACGGCCGGAGCCCTGCTCGGGGGGCTCGGGCTGGGCGGCGGCGGATCGCTTCCGGACGAGATGGCGCCGTTCCTCGCACTCGTCGAGGCGCTGCCGCACGAGGTGACCGAGCGGCTGCTCGTCGAACTGCTGGCGCGCACCGTGGAGCCGACCGGCTGAGCCCCCAGCCCGCCCACAGCTGCGCCACCCGTAGACTGGATCGGTGCCCGCCGAACGCCTCCATCTCGTGCGCCATGGAGAGGTCCACAACCCCCAGCGCGTGCTCTACGGACGGCTCCCCGGGTACGGGCTGAGCGCCGCCGGGCGTGACATGGCACGAGCGGCCGCGGTGCACGTACAGGGTCTCGGTCGCCCGGTCAGTACGCTCGTCGCCTCGCCGCTGCAGCGCACGCGCGAATCGGCCGAGCCGTTCACTGCGCTGTTCGGCCTCGAACCGGTCATCGACGAGCGGGTCATCGAGCCGACGAACGTCTTCGAGGGCCGGCGCATGAAGCGCGCGCTCATGAACCCGCTGAACTGGCGGCATCTGGTGCGCCCGTCCGTCCCCAGCTGGGGTGAGCCGTACGCGTCGATCGCGGGGCGCATGCGAGAGGCGATGGATGCCGCGTGGCACACCGTCGACGGCGGCGACGTCGTGATCGTGTCGCACCAGGCGCCGATCTGGATCACGCACCTTGACGCCACCGGCACCCCGCTGCGGCACGACCCGCGCAGCCGCCGCTGCGCCCTGTCGAGCGTGACGAGCTTCGAGCGCGATGACGCGGAGCGCTGGGTCGAGGTGGCCTACGCCGAGCCGGCGACCACCGTCGGTGCCGTGGACGTGGGGGCGGTGTGATGCGTCGCCTGGCATCGGCACTCGTCGCCCTCGGCCTCGTGGCCGGGCTCGCCGCGTGCGCCGCCGACCCGCTCGCCGAGGACTACCGCGAGGGGAGCAACAAGGGCTTCGTCTCCGGTGAGTTCCGCGTGGTCGAGATTCCCGAGGCCGACCGCGGCGAGCCCGTGGTGTTCTCGGGCACGTCGGAGACCGGTGAGACCATCACGAGCGCCGACTACGCCGGCGACGTGCTCGTTGTGAACTTCTGGTATGCGGGATGTGCGCCCTGCCGCTCCGAGGCCGACGACCTCGAGGCGGTGCACCAGGAGTACGCCGATCAGAACGTGCAGTTCCTCGGTGTGAACATCTACGACCAGGCGCCGACGGCGATCGCCTTCGCCGAGGAGCACGGCGTCACCTACCCGAGCCTCATCGCGATCGACGACGCGCAGCTCAAGCTCGCCTTCGTCGATGCGGTGCCGTTGACGGCCGTGCCCGTGACGCTCGTGCTGGATACGCAGGGGCGCGTCGCGGCGCGCATCATCTCCGAGGTGAAGCATCCATCGATCCTCTCCACGCTCGTGCGCGATACGCTCGCGGAGCAATCGTGAGCGTCGAGGCGCTCGTCGCCGGTGGCACGCTGTGGATCGCGGTCCCGATCGCGCTCGCCGCGGGACTGCTCTCGTTCCTGTCGCCGTGCGTTCTGCCACTCGTGCCGGGGTATCTGGGCTTCATCGGCGGGGCCGTGGCGCCTCGCGGGCCGCAGCCCGCACGTCGGAGAGTCGCGGAGGATAAGGCGCAGATCCTCCGACGTTCGGAGGAGCCTCCGACATCCACGGCCGCGGCCGAGCCGCAGGCGCCCACGCGAGGGCGGCTGCTGCTGGGCGTGGTGCTGTTCATCGCCGGGTTCACCGTCGTGTTCATGGCGCTGAACATCTTCGGCGGCACGCTCGGGCGGTTCCTGTTCGAGTACCGCGATCTCATCACCCGCATCATGGGGGTGGTCATCATCGTGCTCGGCCTCGTGTTCATCGGGGTGTTCGGGTTCGCGCAGCGCATCGCGCGACCGCAGGTGCGCAGCAGCCTGGGCCTGGCCGGTGCGCCGCTGCTCGGCCTCGCGCTCGGCCTCGGCTGGGCCCCGTGCATCGGCCCGACGCTCGCGGTGATCCTCGGCATGTCGCTCGACTCGGGTTCGGCCGCACGCGGGGCCCTGTTGGGCTTCGTGTACTCGCTGGGTCTCGGCATCCCGTTCGTGCTGCTCACCCTCGGCTTCGGCTGGACGACCCGCTCGGTCGACTTCCTGCGCCGACACATCCGCACCGTCAACCTGATCGGCGGCACCCTGCTGATCGTGCTCGGCGTGCTCATGGTCACGGGCGTGTGGAGCGCGCTCATGTCACACCTGCAGGGGGTGTTCGCCAGTGTCCCGCTCCCCCTCTGAGGCGCCCTCCGTGCCTCCGCTTCCCGCGTCTGTCGAGGGACCGCTGCGGCCCGGCGACCACGTCGACGGACCCGCCACGGCGAAGGTCACCCAGCCCGCGTTGGGCCCGGTCGGCTGGCTGCGCTGGGGGTGGCGGCAGCTCACCAGCATGCGCACGGCCCTCGTGCTGCTGCTGCTGCTGGCGATCGCCGCGGTGCCCGGCTCGATCTTCCCGCAGCGCAGCGCCGACCCGAACGGGGTCACCCAGTGGCAGCGCGACAACCCCGAGCTGTTCCCCGTGCTCGACGCGTTCGGCCTGTTCGACCTGTACATCTCTCCGTGGTTCTCGGCGATCTACATCCTGCTGTTCGTGTCGCTCATCGGGTGTGTCATCCCGCGTACGAAGCACCACCTGACCGCCCTGCGGGCGCGCCCTCCGCGCACGCCGGCGCGCCTGGCGCGCCTGACCGACCACGAAGAGATCGTGGTTCCGCTCGACGCCGCTGCCGATGCCGAGGGCGCCGCGCAGACCGCGGTCGCGCTGGCCGAGCACGAGCTGAAGCGCGGCGGCTACCGCGTCGCCCGCTACGACGGCCGTGGCTCCTTCTCGGTGTCCGCCGAGCGCGGCTACCTGCGCGAGACCGGCAATCTGCTCTTCCACCTGGCGCTGCTCGGGGTGCTGGTGTCGGTGGGCATCGGCGGCGCGTTCACCTACACGGGGCAGAAGGTCGTCGTGGAGGGCACGACGTTCGTCAACGCACTCACCGACTACTCGTCGTTCAATCCCGGCCGGTTCGTCGACGGCGAGAACCTCGACCCGTACTCGCTGACCCTCGACCGGTTCGACGTGACCTACCAACCGGCCGACTCGGCCGCCGCCGGGCAGGCCGGCGACTTCGTCGCGCACCTCACCACGCAGTACGCCGGTGAGCAGCCGCAGGACGCCGAGGTGCGCGTCAACCACCCGCTGGGCATCGGCCCAGACAAGGTGTATCTCATGGGCAACGGGTACGCGCCCACGATCACGATCGCGAACGCCGACGGCACGGTCGTCTTCCGTGACTCGGTGCCGTTCCTGCCGCAGGACTCGCGGCTCACGTCGATCGGCGTCGTGAAGGTGCCCGACGGTCTCTCCGAGCAAGTGGGTCTGGTCGGCTTCTTCTACCCGACGGCACAGGAGCTCGACACCGGCGCATTCACCTCGATCTACCCCGACCTGATCTACCCGGTGCTGACGTTCAACGTGTTCACCGGCGATCTCGGCGTCGACGACGGCATCCCGCGGTCGGTGTACGCGCTCGACACGACCGACCTCGCCCAGCTCACCGGGGGCGACACGGGCGTCGACTCGATCCAGCTGATGCCGGGCGAGTCGGCCGAGCTGCCGAACGGCCTGGGCACGATCACGTTCGACGACGTCACCGCCGACGGCTACGACCAGCCGGTCAAGCGCTTCGCATCACTGTCGATCCATCACGACGCCGCCGGCCCGTGGGTGCTGGTGTTCGCGGTGCTCGCGCTGGCGGGACTGCTGCTGGCCCTGTTCGTGCCACGCCGGCGCCTGTGGGTGAAGGCCGTGCCCGACGGGGCCGCACTGCGCGTCGAGTACGCGGGCCTGGCCCGCGGCGAGGACCCGGCGCTGGGCGTCGCGGTCGACCAGCTCGCCCGTCGGCACCGGTCGGCGCTCGCCGAGGGGCTGCGCGACGACGCCGGGGCTGTGGCATCCACCCGCGCGTAGACTGAGCGCATGCCCGCAACCGCAACTCTGACGCTCGACGACGTCTCGATTCTGCTGGTGTGGACCGCGATCGCCATCTATGCGCTGGCGTTCGTGGCGTACACGATCGACCTGTCCACGCGCTCGGCTCTCGCGGTCGAGGCTCAGGACGCGCGTGCCCGCGAGCTCGTGGGCGCGGCGGTCGGGCAGGCCCGCGCCGCCGAGCGGGCAGCCGCGGCCGAGGTCGATGCCCGGCCGGTGGCGCGGCCGCGCTTCGTCTGGGCACGCATCGGCACGTCGCTGACAGTGCTCGGATTCCTCTTCCACGTCGGCGCCGACGTCACGCGCGGCATCGCTGCCGAACGCGTGCCGTGGGCGAACATGTACGAGTTCGCCCTGACCGGCACGATGCTCATCGTCCTCGTCTACTTGCTTGTGCTGACGCGCTACGACCTGCGGTTCCTGGGCGCGTTCATCACGGGCCTGACCGTGCTGCTGCTGGGCGGCACCGCGATCTCGTTCTACACCGAGGTCGTGCCGCTGATGGATCCGCTGAAGTCGGTGTGGCTGGTCATCCACGTGTTCGTCGCATCACTGGGCACCGCGTTCTTCGCCCTTGCCTTCGCGCTGTCGGTGCTGCAGCTCATGCAGTCGCGGCGCGAGCGCAAGGCGGTGGTGGATGCCGCGGGCACCGAGGTGCGCACCGGCCCGCGCTTCCTGCGCACCCTGCCGGGTTCCGACACGCTCGAGTCGCTGGCCTATCGCTTTGCGATCATCGGCTTCATCCTGTGGACGTTCACGCTCATCGCCGGGGCCATCTGGGCCGACGACGCATGGGGCCGGTTCTGGGGCTTCGACACGAAGGAAGTGTGGACGTTCGTCATCTGGGTGCTCTATGCCGGCTACATCCACGCGCGTGCCACGCGCGGCTGGCGCGGCACGCGGTCGGCGTGGCTGTCGATCATCGGCTTCGCCGCGGTGATGTTCAACTTCACCATCGTGAACATGTTCTTCAAGGGCCGGCACGTCTACAGCGGCCTGAGCTGAGCCGCACTATGCCGGGACGGGTGCGGCCAGGAGCGCGCGAGTCGACACCGAGCGGCGTCGGGCCACGGCGCTCACCGTCGCGGCGAACGCGAGCATGCTCCACACGAGCAGCCCTGCGACACCCGCGCTGACGCCCCCGGCGTCGGTCAGCACGCCGACCATGGCGTGATACGCGGGCGCGGTCGGCAGCAGGCCCGCAAGGCTTGCGAGCACGCCCGGTGCCGTCGACACGATGCCGGTGGCGATGGCCAGCACACCAACGAGCGTGGCGATCCACCGCCCCGCTCCGCCGAACACGGCCACGAGCGCCTGGTTCACTGCGGCGAAGGCGACCCCCGCCAGCACGCAGAGTGCGGCGAACCCCCACCACGTGCCGGCGTCGTAGGCGGCGGCGATCTGCACGACGACGGTGACGAGCACGCCCTGCACGGCGCCGACCGCCGCTGCCGGCCACAGCGCTCGCAGCGCGAGCAGCACCGACGGGCGGCGCGCGCTCAGTGTGTGCTGCGGCACGGCGCGCAGTGCGATATACGACGCGACGGTGCCGAACCACAGGGCGACCATGGCCAGCAGCGGAATCGCGGATGCGCCGAACAGCGTCGCGCCGCCACCGCCGTCGGCGGCGACCGGCGCCGATACGACGTCGGCGAGGGTGCGCGCTTCGGCGTCGGTGTACGACGGCAGGGCGTCGGCGGCCTGGTCCAGACCGCCGGCCAGTGTCTGTGCGCCGTCGGCGAGCTGGCCAACGCCGGTGCCGAGCTCGTCGGCGCCCGAGGCGGCCGCTGCGGCACCGGAGGCGAGCCCCGACGCACCCGAGGCGATGCCGGCGGCCCCGTCCGCGAGCTGCCGCATCCCGCCGGCGGCGTCGGCGGCACCCGTCGCAAGGGCGTTCATCCCGCCGGAGGCCTCGGTGAGGCCGCCGGCCAGCTGCTGTAGGCCTGCGCCCAGGGCGGGAAGCTGGGCGATGTCGTTCACGCCGTCGGCGATCGCCTGCGACTGGCCGATGACCCCCGTGATCCGGGGCAGCACGTCGTTCGCCTGTGCGGCGATCTCCTGCAGCGCCGCGCACAGCGCGGGGTCGGTGCCGTCGGTCGCACACGTGGTCGCCAGCGTGGTCAGGCGGGCTGCGGCATCCGTCACCGTCTGCTCGATCTGCGCGCTGTTGCCGGCGAGGCTCTGCGCGGCGTCGACGACCTCTTGGGGCAGCTGCGGTGCCTGTGCGAGTCCGTCGGCGATGGGTCCGAGCTGTGCGGCGATCGTCGCGACGCCGTTCGCGGTCTGCCGGGCGCCACCCGCCCACGACTGCAGGCCGTCGGCCGCCTCGCCGGCCCCGGCCGCCCAGGCGGCCGTGCCGCTGCTGAGCTGACCGGCTCCGTCGGCGAGCTGCCGCACGCCGTCGGCCAGCGAGATCGTGCCCGTGGCCGTCTCTCGCGCGCCGTCCGCCCAGGTGGCGGCGCCCCCTGCCGCCTCGCCGAGCTGGTCGCCCAGGGTGGTGAAGCCGAGGAACACGTTCTCGAGGTACACCTGCGAGAGTTCCTGGCCCATGAGGGCGGTGGCCGCCTGTGTCACCTGCGCGGTGATCGCCTCGTCGACCACGAGCGCGTCGGGCGCGGTCTGCACGGCGATGGTCGCCTGCTGGGGGGTCTCGCCGGGGCGCGTCGACATGGCGGCCGCCGAGAAGTCGGCCGGAATTGTCACGACCGCCGAGTACCGGCCGTCGGCCAGGCCCTTCGCCGCATCGTCGGGGTTGGAGATGGTCCAGTCGAGGTTGCTGTCGGTCTCTTCCGACCCCGCGACGAGCCCGCCGGTGAGCTGGCGTCCGAGCGGAACGAGCTGGCCGTCGACCGTGACCGCCTCGTCGTCGTTCACGACGGCGGCCGAGATGCGGTCGAGGCGTTCGGCCGGGTTGTACAGCGCGGCCACGAGCAGGCCGCCGATGACGACGGGCAGCAGGATCACGCCGACGATCGTCAGCCAGGTGATGGGGCGGCGCGAGCGTGCGCGTTCGATGCGGAGGAGGGTCATGCAGTCACCTCGGTGGTTGAGCGGGTGGTGAGGGCCAGTGCCTGCACATCGGTGCGGTGCGCATCGGCGAGGAGTGCGAGGGCGGGACCGTCTCGGTGGGCGGTCGCGACGAGGGTGACGGGAGTGGATGCTGCGTCCCGCAGCACCGCGGCGACCTGATCGCGCTCTGCCGGGCCGACGGCATCCAGCCCGTCGATCACGACGATGCGCGTGCCGCGAGCCAGGGCGCGGCGCACCTCGGCGACCGGGTCGGCGGCGCCGGCGAGCAGCGCGACTCCCACGTGGGCGCGCACCCAGGCGGCGCGACCCGGCAGCAGGTGGCCGCCCACGCGCAGCAAGCCGCCGGCGCCGGTCACCCGTCCGGAGACGACGAGCGCGAAGGCACGCGTTGCGCGCATGTCGCCGGTGACGAGCAGGGTGTCGCCGTGTGCGACCCGGAAGGCGGCACCGACGAACAGGTGCACCTCGCCGGTGTGCCGACCGCCGTCTGCGCGCACCGACACGTCGTCGCCCGCCAGGGCGTACCGATCGGCGTCCTCCGGCCAGTCCGAGAGCTCGAGCTCGTGCTCGACTGCTTCGCCCTCGATGTCGAAGTGCGGCAGGATGCGGTCGAGCCAGCGCGGCATATGCCAGGCCTTGTCCCCCAGCAGCGCCATGACCGCGGGGGTGAGGGTCATGCGCACGAGGAAGGCGTCGACGGCGATGCCGACCGCCAGTCCGAGCGCGATCGACGTGATCGTCGAGTCGCCCTCGGGCACGAACGCGGCGAAGACGGCGAACATGATGACGGCGGCGGCGGTGACGACGCGCGCGGATGCCGTGAACCCGCTGCGCACGGCGCGCACGGCGATCTCGCGCGGGGTGCCCTCGTCGCCACGGCGGCGCGCATGCACATAGTCCTCGCGCATGCGCGAGACGAGGAACACCTCGTAGTCCATGGCGAGCCCGAACAGCACGCCCATGAGGATGATCGGCATGAAGCTGATGACCGGGCCGGTGCGGGTCACATGCAGCGCGTCGGCGAACAGGCCCCATTCGAAGACGGCGGCGACGGCTCCGAAGGCCGCGAGGATCGACAGCAGATAGCCGACGGTCGCCTTCAGCGGCACCCAGATCGAGCGGAACACGATCATCAGCAGGATGAACGAGAGCCCGACCACGAAGACGCCGAACGGCAGCAGCGCCGTACCGAGGCGGTCGGAGATGTCGATGCCGACGGCGGTGAATCCGGTGACCTTGAGGTCGACGCCGTACTCGTCGAGCAGCCGGTCGTGCTCGGCGCGCAGGGCGCGCACGAGGTCGGCCGTGGCGGGGTCGTCCGGTGCGGTCTCGGGGGTGATCTGGATGAGCCCCGTGTCGGCGGTCTGGTTTGGGGTGGCCATACCCACCTCGGCGACGCCGGGGATCTGCGCGATCTCGGCCTTCAGATCGGCCATGAGCCCCAGCGGATCGGTGGAGGAGACGATCGTGCCGGTCATGATCAGCGGCCCGTTGGTGCCCGGCCCGAAGTGCTCGGCGGTCAGGTCGTACGTCTGGCGCGCCTCGCTGGCGACCGGCTGCATGCCCGCGTTGGGCAGTGCCAGGGTGAGGCTGGCCGCCGGCACGGCGGCGATGCCGAGCCCGACGACGACGGCGACGGTGGTGACGATCGGATGCTTCGTGACCAGCGTGACCCAGCGGTTCACGCGCTTCGTTGATCGAGCGGAGCGAGACGAAACGCGACGACGACCCAGCGAGAGCCCACGCCCGAGCCCGCGGCGCCAGCCCGTGACGCGGCCCTTCGCGAACCCGAGCAGGGCGGGCGTGAGCGTGACGGCGACGAGCACGGCGATCGCGACGGCGACGGCCGCGGCGATGCCCATGGTGGTGAGGAACGGGATGCCGGCGAAGCCGAGCCCGATGAGGGCGATGAGCACGGTGACCCCGGCGAACACGACGGCGGATCCCGCCGTGCCGGTGGCGCGTGCCGCGGACTCGTCGGGCGCCATGCCGCCGCGCACCTGGTCCTGATGTCGCGCGACGATGAACAGCGCGTAGTCGATGCCGACGGCCAGACCCAGCATGATCGCGAGCATCGGCGTCACCGATGAGACGGTCGTGAACACGGTGGCGACGTAGATCAGCGAGATCGCCAGCCCCACGCCGATCAGGGCCGTGGCGAGTGGGAACCACGCGACCACGAGCGAGCGGAACGTCACGATCAGCACGAACAGCGCGATGAGCACGCCGACGGCCTCGATGAGCGACAGGGCCGGCACCGTCATCGAGAACAGGTCGCCGCCGATGACGACCCGGGAGTCCTCGGGCAGGCTGTCCCGCAGGTCGTGCGCGACGCCGGTCAGCTCGTCCTTCGTCTCGTCGGAGACGTCGGTGGCCTGCCCGTCGAACTGCACGCGCACGAGGGCGGCACGGCCGTCGTCGGAGACCAGGCCGGTGACGATGTCGTCGAACGGATCGGTGACGGCGAGGATGCCGTCGAGCTCGTCGAACTGCGTGATCGCATCGGCGATGCCGGTCGCGTACGGCACCTCGTCGACGCGGCTTCCCTCGGGGGCGACGACGATGAGCTGGGCGCTGGTGCCGCTCGCCTCGGGGAAGGTGCGGGAGAGCAGCTCGATGCCCTCCTGCGCCTCGGTGCCGGGGATGGTGAACGCGTTGTCGGTGCTCTTCATGAAGGCCAGAGCGCCGCCGCCGGCGATGGCGATCAGCAGCAGCCAGCCGACGAGGACGCGCCAGGGGTGCCGGTACGACCAGCGACCCAGGCTGTACAGGAGAGTGGACACCGTGCCTCCGAGCGGATTGCGAGCAGATTGCGATACATCGGTGTATTCGATACAGCAATGTATCCTAGGGGAGTCGACGGGGCCGAAGCCGAAAGCTCCGTGTGAGAATCGAGCACGGGAGGTGCAGCATGGCAGACACCGCGGCGCCGCCGGTGGCGGTGCGGGGGCGTGAGCGCACCCGTGCCCGCCTGCTGGACGCGGCGGCGGAGGTGTTCGCCGAGGTCGGCCTGGATGGCGCGTCCGTCGAGGCGATCTGCGACCGGGCCGGATTCACCCGCGGGGCGTTCTACTCGAACTTCGACTCCAAGGAAGAGCTCATGCTCGCCCTCACGTCGCACATCGCCGAGCAGAAGATGGCCCTCGTCGCCGATCGCGCGCGCGAACTGCAGGAGGCGGGCGTGCGGCTGGCGCCGGCGGAGCTGATCGAGCGGATGCTGGACGTCGCCGTCGACCGGCGGATCGGCATTCTGCTGACCAGCGAGATCCGCACCCACGCGCTGCGCGATCCGCGCCTGGCCGAGACCTATCTGGCCTGGCAGGGGGGCATCGTCGAGCGCATCGGCGAGGTGGTCGGCGAACTGGCACGCGCCTATGGCCTGCGCCCCCGCATCGCCCCGGCCGAGTTCGCGCACGTGATCATGCAGAGCTGGGAAGACACGGCTGCCACCGCGCTCATGGAAGGCCTCGATTTCGACGCGATGCGCGCGCGTGTCAACGAGCGCACCGGGCGGCTCGCCGTCGCTTTGATCGATCCGTCTTGAGCGGGCGCCGGGTCAGAACGCGTAGCGGCCGCGGTTGGTGGCGGGCGTGCCGGCGCGCATGACCAGCAGGATGATGTTCGGGTCGGCCACACGCGCGATGTCGTCGAGCGGGTTGCCCGCGACGACCACGAGGTGACGCAGCGGGCGAACGACCGGATGGTGCTCAGTGCGTCAGCAGCGCATGGCACCTGGCGAGGCGGTCGAGCCACCACTCGCGCCGGTCGTCGTCGACGGCGAGGGCATCGAGCCGGGCGGGGTCGGGCGCGACGCGCGTGACGGGCAGCGCGCCGGCGCGGGGCGTGAGCGGGTCAGCGGTCACGTCGGCGGTGAACAGGGATGCCGTACCCAGCCCGCAGTCGTGGTCGAGCTGTGGCAGCGCGGCGGCGAGGGCCACCCCCATCGCGAGGCCGACAGACGTGTCGAGGGCGCTGGAGACGACCGCCGGCATCCCTGCCTGCGCCACGATCGTGAGGGCGCGGTGCAGGCCGCCCAGCGGCTGGGCCTTGATCACCAGGAGGTCGGCGGCGCCGGCGCGAGCGACGGCGAGCGGGTCGTCGGCCTTGCGCACGCTCTCGTCTGCGGCGATCGGGATGCCGAGGTGCCGCACACGGCGCCGCACGTCGGCGAGCTCGGCGACGTGCGCGCACGGCTGCTCGACGTACTCGAGGTCGAACGCGGCGAGGGCGTGGATCGCACGTTCGGCCTCGTCGACGTTCCAGCCGCCGTTCGCATCGATGCGCACGCGCCCCTCGGGGCCCAGCACCTCGCGGACGGCGCGGACGCGGGCGATGTCGTCGGCGAGCGTCTGCCCGGGTGCGGCCGTCTTCACCTTCGCGGTGCGGCAGCCGTCGTAGCGGGCGAGCACCCCGGGCACGGCGCCGGCGGCCGTGGCGGGAACGGTCGCGTTGACCGGGATGCTGTCGCGGAGCGATGCCGGTGGCGTCCGCCAGCCGAAGTCGATCGCTGCGGCGAGCCACGACGACGCCTCAGCGTCGTCGTACTCGGGGAAGGGTGAGAACTCGGTCCAGCCCTGCGGTCCTTCGCACAAAAGCGCCTCGCGCACGTCGATGCCGCGGAACCGGGTCGCCAGGGGTAGCGCGACGACGCGGGCGGTGGCGAGCAGGTCGCGCAGCGGAGGCACCATGCATCCAGACTATCGATGTCGATCTGCCTTTACTGTGTCTGACACAGTAAAGTGACAGGCATGAGCCAAGAAACCCTCGACGGACACCGGCAGGAGCTGCGACGGGGCACCGTCGTGCTCGCATGCCTGCGTCTGCTCGTCGTCCCCGGCTACGGGTACGGGCTACTCGAAGAGCTCGAGCGTCGCGGATTCGTCACCGACGCGAACACCCTCTATCCCCTGCTGCGCCGGCTCGAGAAGCAGGGGCACCTCACCAGCGAGTGGAACACCGCCGAGGCCCGGCCTCGCAAGTTCTACCGCACCTCGGCCGCCGGCATCCGCCTCGCCGACGCGCTCGCCACAGACTGGCACGCGCTGTCGCGCGCGATCGCCGATCTGACCCCTCAGGAGGACTGACACGCCCACAACCCTCGCCGAGCGGTACATCGCCGCCACCGTGAAGAGCCTTCCGCAGGTGAGGGTCATAGGCTGAGAGGCATGGTCTCCGAGCTCTTCGACGAGAGTGAATGGATGCCGGCGCCCGGCGCCGATGCCTTCACCGATATCACGGCCCACGTCTCTCACGACGGACACATCGCACGGATCGCGCTCGACCGGCCGGAGGTGCGCAACGCGTTCCGCCCGCACACGGTCGACGAGCTGTACCGCGCACTGGATGCCGCACGG
>NZ_JBKEAF010000039.1:0-5589 GCF_047971895.1 Microbacterium sp. | reverse complement strand
CCCCGCAGGCCATCGTCGACCAGGGACTCCTCGCCGCAGTGCTCGCCCAGGCCACCGGCATCCCGGACTTCAAGCTCACCGTCGAGGAGTCCAGCCGCCTCGTGTTCATGGAGAAGGCGCTGCAACAGCGTGTCATCTGCCAGGAGGAGGCCGTCGCGGCCCTGTCGCGCACGATCCGCCGCCAGCGCGCGGGCCTGAAGGACCCCAAGCGCCCGTCGGGCTCGTTCATCTTCGCCGGCCCCACCGGCGTCGGCAAGACCGAGATGGCCAAGGCGCTTGCCGAGTTCCTCTTCGACGACGAGGCCGCGCTGATCTCGCTCGACATGTCGGAGTTCGGTGAGAAGCACACCGTGTCGCGTCTGTTCGGTGCCCCTCCCGGGTTCGTCGGCTTCGAAGAGGGCGGCCAGCTCACCGAGAAGGTGCGCCGCAAGCCGTTCTCGGTCGTGCTGTTCGACGAGATCGAGAAGGCGCACCCCGACATCTTCAACTCGCTGCTGCAGATCCTCGAGGAGGGTCGTCTGACGGACGGTCAGGGGCGTGTCGTCGACTTCAAGAACACGGTCATCATCATGACCACCAACCTCGGCTCGTCGGCGATCGCCGGCGGCCCGGTCGGGTTCCAGGTCGAGGGCGACGAGGCCACGTCGTACGAGCGCATGAAGGGCAAGGTCGACGAAGAGCTCAAGCGCAACTTCAAGCCCGAGTTCCTCAACCGCCTCGACGACGTCATCGTGTTCCCGCAGCTGTCGAAGAACGAGCTCGTGCAGATCGTCGACCTCTTCACGACGCGACTGAGCGAGCGACTGCTCGATCGCGATATGACGGTCGAGCTGACGCAGAGCGCCAAGGAGCGCCTCATCGAGATCGGCTTCGACCCGACGCTCGGGGCGCGGCCGCTGCGCCGCGCGATGCAGCGCGAGGTCGAGGACCAGCTGTCGGAGAAGATCCTGCACGGCGAACTGCACGCGGGCGACCATGTGAAGGTCGACGTCAAGGACGGTGCGTTCGTGTTCGAGCACGGCCCCCGCGGAGAGAAGGTCGCCGTCGGTGCGGTGACCGCCGGTGAGATCTCGGCCACGCCCGACCTCGCGGCGAACGCGTAACGGTCGGTCGGGTCGTCGGCGAGCGGTGCCGGGAATAGGCTGGATGTCATGCCCGACGCCGCCGCTACGACGTTCACCATCCGCCCCGCGGTGACCGCCGACGTACGCGGCATCGCCGCGTTGCTCGACCCGTACGTGCAGCGGCGCATCCTGCTCGGCAAGGACCTCGTGGTGCTGTACGAGTCGGTGCAGCAGTTCCTCGTCGCCGAGGACGAGCACGGCCGACTCATCGGCTGCGGCGCACTGTTCGTCATGTGGGAGGACCTGGGCGAGATCCGCACACTCATCGTCGCCGACGACTGGCTTCGCCTGGGTGTCGGGCGCCGCCTGGTCGACGGCCTCGAGCAGCGCGCCCGCACGCTCGGGCTGCGCCGCCTGTTCTGCCTGACGTTCGAGACGGCGTTCTTCACGCGGCGCGGCTTCACGGAGATCGGCGAGCAGGTCGTCGGCCCCGACGTGTACTCGCAGCTCGTGCGCTCGCCCGACGAGGGCGTCGCCGAGTTCCTCGATCTGGCGCACGTCAAGCCGAACACCCTCGGCAACTCGCGCATGCTGAAGATACTCTGAGGGCCCGCGCGGCGCGGGCGCGCCGACCGTGACGAGTGGATGCCGCGGCTTACCCTGGAGGCATGGCCAGCCCGACTCCGCCCCGACCCCGCCGGCACTCCCCGGGCGTGTACCGGCGCCGCCGCATCGTCGTGCTGCTCGTGCTCGTTGCGATCGTCGCCGGCGTGTGGCTGCTGATCGCGCAGCCGTGGAGCAGCGCAGCCGATGCCGGGCAGAGCGCCGCGCCCGCGGCATCCACTCCTCCGGAGCAGCGGACGGCCACCGACCTGCCCGTGCCGAACGGCGACGAGCCCGAACCGGAGCCGACGACCGCCACGGCCGGCCCCGCCCCCAGCCCGGACAGCACCGAGCCCGAGACGGTCGCGTGCGTGCCCGGCGACCTGCTCGTCGAGCCGCTGCTCGATAAGGAGACCTACCGGGCGGACGAGAACCCGAAGCTGTCGATCGCGCTGACCAACACCAGCAGCGAGGACTGCACGCTGAACGTCGGCACGAGCACGCAGCGGTTCACGGTCTCGAGCGGGTCGGACGTGTGGTGGCGCTCGACTGACTGCCAGGCGACGCCTAGCGACCAGATCGTGCTGCTGGCCGCGGGTCAGAAGGTGACGAGCGCGGCCCCGCTGGAGTGGGACCGCACCCGCTCGTCGGTCGCGACGTGCGAGGGCCAGCGGCCCTCGGCACCCGGCGGCGGCGCCTCGTATCACCTCACAGTCGAGATCGCTGGGGCCGAGTCGAACGGGTCGGCGCAGTTCCTGCTCTACTGAGCAGTGCTTCGAGGTTCTGCAGCTTCTCGATCTGGCAGTAGGCGACATCGGCGCCGGCCTTGTGGCCGTCCCACACCAGGGAGGGGTCGCCGGTCTCTTCGAACAGCCGCCGACCCTCCGAGACGGGCAGGTCCCAGCCCCATGCGTCGGTGCCGACGACCCGTGTCGATGTCGGCCGCGGTGACCAGGTGTCCGCTGGGCAGGTGGCGCAGGTCGAGCTTCACCCCGGGTCGGAAGAACCAGTCCAACGGCACCTCGTCGATCGTCCACGCCTTCTCGCCCCCGTTCATCGTGGGGTGGTAGTGCCACGGCGCATCGACGTGCGTGCCCGCGTGGGTGGTCACCGTCAGCGTCTCGGCGGCGAGTCCCTGCCCGTCGGGCAGCTGATCGGGACGGATGCCGTACATCGCCTCCATATCGGCGCGACCGGCGAGGTGGTCCTTGTAGTCGATCCTCGGCCGCAGGAAGGCGGGATCGACGGGGATGATGTCATCCAGCGGCATGGATAGGTCGACGATACGCATGCGGGCTCCTCTGCTCGACCCTTCCATCATCGGTTGCGCCACGATCCTGCGCCTCTGGGGCCGGGACATGTCAGGCATCGATACGCTTGATACACACACCAGCCACACAGGAGCACAGCCATGGCCATCGCGACCATCAACCCGTTCACCGGTCGGACCGAACAGGAGTTCGACGCACACACCGACGAAGAGGTCGAAGAGCGCATCGCACAGGCGCATGCGGCGTATCCGGTGCTGCGCGCCGCGTCGTTCGCCCAGCGTGCGGAGTGGATGAACCGTGCCGCCGAGCTGCTCGAGGAGGACGTCGAGAAGCTCGCCCGCATCATCACGATCGAGATGGGCCGCCCGATCGCGGGTGCCCGCGCCGAGGTGCTCAAGAGCGCCCGCGGCCTGCGCTTCTACGCCGAGAACGCCGAGAGCTTCCTCGCACCCGAGCTGCTCGACGACCCGTCGAAGGTGGGCGCTAGCCAAGCCGGCACCCGCTACGCGCCCATCGGCGTCGTGCTCGCGGTCATGCCGTGGAACTACCCGTTCTGGCAGGTGCTGCGCTTCGCCGGCCCGGCCCTTATGGCCGGCAACACCGGCCTGCTCAAGCACGCCTCCAATGTGCCCCAGGCGGCGATCTACCTCGACACGCTGTTCGATCGCGCAGGGTTCCCGGCCGGTGCCTTCCGCAGCCTGCTGATCCCGGCCTCCCGCGTCGAGAAGGTGCTGCGCGACCCGCGCGTGAAGGCCACCACGCTCACCGGCTCCGAGCCGGCCGGGCGCTCGCTGGCGTCCATCGCCGGTTCCGAGGTCAAGCATGTCGTGCTCGAGCTCGGCGGCTCGGACCCGTTCGTCGTGCTGCCCAGCGCCGACATCGAGAAGGCTGCCACTGTCGCGGTGACCGCACGCAACCAGAACAATGGGCAGTCGTGCATCGCCGCCAAGCGCTTCATCGTGCACGCCGACGTCTACGACGAGTTCACCGGGCTCTTCGCCGAGAAGGTCGCTGCGCTGACGGTGGGCGATCCCCTGGAAGAGACGACGGATGTCGGCCCGCTCGCCACCGAGTCGGGTCGCGACGAGCTCGAGCAGCAGGTCGCCGACGCGGTCGCCAAGGGCGCGCACGTGCGCACCGGCGGCACCGTGCCCGACCGGGCCGGCTGGTTCTATGCGCCGACCGTACTCGAGAACGTCACGCCGGAGATGCGCCTGTACCTCGAGGAGGCGTTCGGGCCCGTGGCATCCGTCTACCGTGCCGCCGACCGCGACGAGGCGCTCGGCCTCGCCAACGGCACCACCTTCGGGCTCAGCTCATCGGTGTGGACGAATGATGCCGACGAGGCGGAGTGGTTCATCGACAACATGGATGCCGGTGCCGTCTTCGTCAACGGCATGACCGCGTCGCACCCCGAGCTGCCGTTCGGCGGGGTGAAGGACTCCGGCGTCGGGCGCGAGCTGGCCGCGGCGGGCATTCGCGAGTTCTGCAACCTGAAGACCGTCTGGCGCGGCTGAGAACGGAGCACGTCGTCCGAATAAACCCGGGTATGCCCGCCGTTTGGCGACATACATCACCGCGACTTTGGCTCTAGGCTGGAGGTAGCTCCCGGAAAACGGGCTCGTCGCTGTGTCCCCAGCAGCGAGAGCCGAGACGTCCCCAGCGTCCGGCATTCGAGCCTCGCGGAGAGCACGAGGGCCCTTTCGAGTCGTCCAATCCCCAATGGAGGACTCGAGAGGGTCCCACCTGTTACGGCGAGCCTGCGGCATTCGATCGCGGGGAGTTCCATGAGCTACCGATCCGTGACCGATAAATCGGTTCGCGGGATGCCGCCCTGCACCGCGTGGAGCGCCCCCAGCAGTGTGTCGGCGAACGAGTCGACGACGTTGCGATAGCCGAGACGGTCGGCCTCGGTGCGGCGCTGCGCCGCCTGCGTGACCGGGCGGACCTCACCGGCCAGGGTCAGCTCTCCGATCGCCGCCGTGCCGGTCGGCAACGGCCGATCGAGGACCGCGGTGGCCACGGCGATGGCGATCGCGAGGTCGGCGGCCGGCTCGCTCAGCCGCACCCCGCCCACCGTCGACACGTACACGTCGTGGTCGGAGACCCTGATGCCGGCGCGTCGCTCCAGCACCGCCAGCACCATGGCCACGCGTGCGCTGTCGACGCCGCTGACCACCCGACGCGGGTTCGGTCCGCCCGTGCGGATCGTGAGCGCCTGGACCTCGACCGGCAGCGCGCGCCTGCCTTCGAGTGCGATCGTCACGCACGTGCCGGCGACCGGCGCGCCACCGCCGAGGAACAGCGCGCTGGGGTCGGGCACCTCGTCGATGCCCGTGCCGGTCATGTCGAAGCAACCCACCTCGTCGGTCGTGCCGAACCGGTTCTTCAGCGCCCGCACGAACCTCAGCGAGGTCTGGCGGTCGCCCTCGAAGTGGCAGACCACGTCGACGAGGTGCTCGAGGATGCGGGGGCCCGCGATCGAGCCGTCCTTGGTGACGTGACCGACGATGATCACCGGCAGCGCGCGCTCCTTGGCAAGGCGGATGAGCGTCGAGGCCACCTCGCGCACCTGACTCGGGTGCCCGGAGACCCCGTCGGACTGCGCGGAGGAAACCGTCTGCACCGAGTCGACGATCAGCAGCTCGGGT
>NZ_JBKEAF010000044.1:0-1933 GCF_047971895.1 Microbacterium sp. | reverse complement strand
GTCGACACGGTTGAGGAACTCGGGCTTGAAGTGCCGCTTGAGCTCCTCGTTGACCTTGCCCTTCATCCGGTCGTAGCTGGTGGCCGAATCGCCCTCCACCTGGAACCCGACCGGCCCGCCGGCGATGTCGCGCGCACCGAGGTTGGTGGTCATGATGATCACGGTGTTCTTGAAGTCGACGACCCGACCCTGACCGTCGGTCAGTCGCCCCTCGTCGAGGATCTGCAGCAGCGAGTTGAAGATGTCCGGGTGGGCCTTTTCGATCTCGTCGAACAGCACCACGCTGAACGGCTTGCGCCGTACCTTCTCGGTCAGCTGCCCGCCCTCTTCGAAGCCGACGAACCCAGGAGGGGCGCCGAACAGCCGCGAGACGGTGTGCTTCTCACCGAACTCGCTCATATCCAGCGAGATCAGCGCGCCCTCGTCGTCGAACAGGAACTCGGCCAACGCCTTGGCCAACTCGGTCTTGCCGACCCCGGTGGGTCCGGCGAAGATGAACGATCCGCTGGGGCGCTTGGGGTCCTTCAACCCGGCGCGCTGACGACGGATCGTCTTGGACAGCGCGGCGATCGCCTCGTCCTGCCCGATCACCCGCTGGTGCAGCGCCTTCTCCATGAACACCAGGCGCGAGGACTCCTCCTCGGTGAGCTTGAACACCGGGATGCCGGTCGCCTGAGCGAGCACCTCGGCGATCAGCCCCTCGTCGACAACCGCGGTGGTGGCGACGTCGCCGCTGCGCCACTGCTTCTCAAGGCGCAGCCGCTCGGCAAGGAGCGACTTCTCCTCGTCGCGCAGCGCGGCGGCCTTTTCGAAGTCCTGCTCTTCGCTTGCCTTCTCCTTGTCCTCGCGGACCTTGGCGATCTTCTCGTCGAACTCGCGCAGTTCCGGCGGCGATGACAGGATCGACAGCCGCAGCCGGGCACCGGCCTCATCGATCAGGTCGATGGCCTTGTCCGGCAGGTACCTGTCGCTGACGTACCGGTCGGCAAGGTTCGCGGCGGCGACGATCGCGCCGTCGGTGATCTGTACCTTGTGGTGCGCCTCGTACCGGTCGCGCAGTCCCTTCAGGATGTTGATCGCGTGCGGCAGCGATGGCTCGGCGACCTGGATCGGCTGGAACCGGCGCTCGAGGGCGGCGTCCTTCTCGAAGTGCTTGCGGTACTCGTCGAGCGTTGTCGCACCGATTGTCTGCAGTTCGCCGCGGGCGAGCAGGGGCTTCAGGATCGAGGCGGCGTCGATCGCGCCTTCGGCGGCCCCGGCACCGACAAGTGTGTGGATCTCGTCGATGAACACGATGATGTCCCCGCGGGTGCGGATTTCCTTGGTGACCTTCTTCAGCCGTTCCTCGAAGTCGCCGCGATAGCGCGATCCGGCGATCAGCGAACCGAGGTCGAGGGAGTAGACCTGCTTGTCCTTGAGCGTTTCGGGCACGTCGCCCTTCACGATCGCCTGCGCCAGCCCCTCGACGACAGCGGTTTTGCCGACCCCGGGCTCGCCGATCAGCACGGGGTTGTTCTTCGACCGGCGGGAGAGGATCTGCATCACCCGCTCGATCTCCTTCTCGCGGCCGATGACCGGGTCGAGCTTGTTGTCGCGGGCTGCCTGGGTGAGGTTGCGACCGAACTGGTCGAGCACCTGGGAACCGCCCTGCGATCCGGAGGAGGACTCGTTGGCGGCTCCGGAGACGGCGGCTGGCTCCTTGCCCTGGTAGCCGCTGAGCAGCTGGATCACCTGCTGGCGCACCTTGTTCAGGTCGGCGCCGAGTTTGACAAGCACCTGCGCGGCCACGCCCTCACCCTCGCGGATCAGGCCGAGCAGGATGTGCTCGGTGCCGATGTAGTTGTGGCCCAGCTGCAACGCCTCGCGCAGCGAGAGTTCGAGCACCTTCTTCGCGCGCGGGGTGAACGGGATGTGCCCGGTTGGCTGCTGCTGC
>NZ_JBKEAF010000112.1:0-33558 GCF_047971895.1 Microbacterium sp. | reverse complement strand
ACACCGGCGACTCGATCACGGTGGCGCCCGCGCTGACGCTGACCGACAGGGAGTACCAGAAGCTCCGCGACATCGGCATCGACATCATCCGGGCGGTCGGCGTCGACACGGGCGGCTGCAACATCCAGTTCGCCGTCGACCCGCAGACGGGCCGCATCATCGTGATCGAGATGAACCCCCGCGTGTCGCGCTCGTCGGCCCTCGCCTCGAAGGCCACGGGCTTCCCGATCGCGAAGATCGCCGCCAAGCTCGCCCTCGGGTACCGGCTCGACGAGATCCCGAACGACATCACCCGGGTGACGCCGGCGAGCTTCGAGCCCACCCTCGACTACGTGGTCGTCAAGGTGCCGCGGTTCAACTTCGAGAAGTTCCCCGCGGCCGACACCACGCTGACCACGACCATGAAGTCGGTCGGCGAGGCCATGGCCATCGGGCGCAACTACACGACAGCCCTGCAGAAGGCGCTGCGCTCGCTTGAGAAGCGGGGCTCGAGCTTCCACTGGACGCAGGAGGAGCGCAGGGTCGACGAATTGCTCGAACTCGCGAAGACCCCCACCGATGGCCGCATCATCCACGTGCAGCAGGCGCTGCGCTTCGGCGCCACGGTCGAGGAGGTCTTCGAGGCGACCGAGATCGACCCGTGGTTCATCGATCAGATCGTGCTCATCAACGAGGTCGCGGCCTTCGTGCAGCAGGCACCCGAACTGGATGCCGCGACCATCCGCATCGCGAAGGAGCACGGCTTCTCGGATGCCCAGCTCGCGCAGCTGCGCGGCATCGCCGAGGTCGAGGTGCGCTCAGTGCGTCACGCCTTCGGCATCCGCCCCGTGTACAAGACGGTCGACACGTGCGCGGGGGAGTTCCCCGCGCTCACGCCGTACCACTACTCGAGCTACGACCACGAGACCGAGGTCACCCCGTCCGATCGGCAGAAGGTCGTCATCATCGGGTCGGGTCCGAACCGCATCGGCCAGGGCGTCGAGTTCGACTACTCGTGCGTGCACGCGTCGTTCGCGCTGTCGGCGGCGGGCTTCGAGACGGTCATGGTGAACTGCAACCCCGAGACCGTGTCGACCGACTACGACACGAGCGATCGGCTCTACTTCGAGCCGCTGACGCTCGAGGACGTGCTCGAGGTGCTGCACGCCGAGTCGCGCTCCGGCGAGATCCTCGGCGTGGTGTGCCAGCTCGGCGGGCAGACGCCGCTGGGCCTCGCGAAAGGCATCGAGGCAGCCGGCTATCGCATCCTCGGCACCAGTCCCGCGGCGATCGACCTCGCCGAAGAACGGGCGCTGTTCAGCGGCATCCTCGCCGCTGCCGGGCTCGTCGCACCCCGCCACGACACCGCGATCGACGAGGAGGGCGCCGTCGCGATCGCCGAGGAGATCGGGTACCCGGTGCTGGTGCGGCCGAGCTTCGTGCTCGGCGGCCGCGGCATGGAGATCGTCTACGACACCCCGAGCCTGCGCGACTACTTCGTGCGCACCGCCGGCGAGGTGATCGTCGAGGCCGGCAAGCCGCTGCTGGTCGACCGCTTCCTCGACGACGCCATCGAGATCGACGTCGACGCGCTGTACGACGGCGACGAGCTGTACATCGGCGGGGTCATGGAGCACCTCGAGGAGGCCGGCATCCACTCCGGCGACTCGAGCTGCGCGCTGCCGCCGATGTCTCTGGGGCGCACCGAGATCGACCGCGTGCGCGACGCCACCCGCGCGATCGCGGAGGGCGTGGGCGTACGCGGGCTGCTGAACGTGCAATTCGCCGTGTCGGCGGGCGTGCTGTACGTCATCGAGGCCAACCCGCGCGCCAGCCGCACAGTGCCGTTCGTGTCCAAAGCGCTCGGCATCCCGCTCGCCAAGGCGGCCTCCCGCATCATGGCCGGCGCCAGCATCGCCGAGCTGAAGGCCGAGGGGCTGCTTCCCGAGCACGACGGCTCCCGTGTGCCGCTGAACGCGCCCGTCGCCGTCAAGGAGGCCGTGCTGCCGTTCCGGCGGTTCCGCACGAAGGAGGGCCTCATGGTCGACTCCGTGCTCGGACCCGAGATGCGCTCGACCGGAGAGGTCATGGGCATCGACCGCGACTTCCCGACGGCGTTCGCGAAGAGCCAGGAGGCCGCGTACGGCGGGATGCCGCTGCAGGGGCGCGTCTTCATCTCGGTCGCCGACGACGACAAGCGCGCCGTGATCCTGCCCGCCCACCGCCTGCAGGCGCTCGGCTACGAGCTGGTGGCGACCGAGGGGACCGCCGAGATCCTCGCCCGCAACGGGATCGCCGTCGAGCTCGTGAACAAATACTCCGCGACCCAGCGCACCGGGGAGAAGAACATCGTCGATCTGATCAATGCCGGTGACATCGACATGGTGATCAACACGCCGTCGGGCGGACTCGCCCGCGCGGACGGCTACGAGATCCGTGCGGCGGCGGTGGCTGCCGACAAGTCGCTGTTCACCACCATGGCCGTACTCGGTGCCGCCGTCAGCGCCCTGCCCATCCTGCGCGAGGGCTTCCGGGTCACGAGCCTGCAGGAGTACGCCGTCCTGCGACAGGCTCCGGCACCGCAGGCGGCGCGCGCATGAGCTCGTTCGGTGCGCAGGTGCAGACGGTTCTGGACCGCTTCGGCCCGCTCTGTGTCGGCGTCGACCCACACGTCGCGCTCCTGCAGGAGTGGGGGCTGGATGCCACGGCCACCGGTGCACGCGAGTTCGGTCTGCGCGTCGTCGATGCGGCGGCCGGCCGCGTGGGCATCGTCAAACCCCAGGTGGCGTTCTTCGAGCGCTGGGGCTCGGCAGGGTTCGCCGCGCTCGAAGAGGTGCTCGCCGCCGCTCGCTCCGCCGGGCTCGTGGTCATCGCCGACGCGAAACGCGGCGACATCGGATCGACGATGGCCGGCTACGCCGACGCGTGGCTCGGCTCGGGCGCTCCGCTCGAGGCGGATGCGGTCACGGTGAGCCCGTACCTCGGTCCCGAATCGCTCCGCGACACGCTGACGACCGCGGTGCACACCGGCAAGGGCGTCTTCGTGCTCGCGGCGACCAGCAACCCCGATGCCACGGCCCTGCAGTCCGCGCACACCGTCGACGTCGCCGCGACCGAGGGCCAGACGGTCGCCGAGCGCGTCGCGCGCGATGTCGGCTGGGTCAACGCCTCGGCGATGTTCGCGGGGGGACTGGGCCCGATCGGTCTGGTCATCGGCGCGACCGTCGACCGAGAGGCGCTCGGTCTGGCCGACGACGTCGTGGCCGGCGCGCCCATCCTCGCGCCGGGCTTCGGCGCTCAGGGCGTGCAGCCGGGCGATCTGCCCGGCGTGTTCGGATCCGTCGCACGCAACGTCATCGCGAGCGAGAGTCGCAGCATCCTCTCTTCCGGTCCCGAGCGTCTCGCCGGGGCCATCGCCGATCGCGCAGCGGAGTACAGGAGCATCCGTGGCTGATTCCACCCATCCTCCCGAGGTCGATCGCGTCGACGCGTCACGCAAGGCGATCGCCGCGCGCCGTGCGCGCGCGAGCGTGAAACGTGACATCGCGACACGGGTCATCACCCCGCAGGCGGCGTTGCGTCGCGCATGGGCCGACACCGCGTCGGCGGCCGGGACGATGCGGGTGACGGAGTTCCTCACGAGCATTCCGGCGATCGGCGAGGGCAAGCGCGACCGGATCCTCTCCGAGCTGGGGATCTCACCGGTCAAGCGCCTCGGCGGCCTCGGGTCGCGACAACGCCGCGCGCTGCGGGCGTTTTTGGATCGGCGCATGCCCGAGCCGCTGCCCCGCCCGGGCCGCAGTCGGCTGCTGGTGCTGGCGGGGCCCACCGCGGTCGGCAAGGGCACCGTCGCCGCGCGTATCGCGGCCGACAATCCCGACATCGTGCTGTCGGTGTCGGCGACGACACGCGCACCCCGCCCCGGTGAGATCGACGGCGTGCACTATCGCTTCGTCGACGATGCCGAGTTCGACCGTCTGATCGCGGCGGGCGACCTGCTCGAGCACGCGACGGTGCACAACTCCTTCCGGTACGGCACCCCGCATGCGCCGATCCGGGCGGCACTGGCCGAGGGCCGCACCGTGCTGCTCGAGATCGACCTGCAGGGCGCCCGCCAGGTGCGCGCCGCCGACCCCTCCGCGACGCTGGTGTTCCTGCTCCCGCCCAGCTGGGACGAGCTCGTCAACCGCCTCGTCGGCCGTGGAACCGAGGGGCCCGAAGAGCGCACGCGTCGCCTGGCTACGGCGAAGGTCGAGCTCGCCGCCCAGCACGAGTTCGACTACAGCGTCGTCAATGACGACATCGGCCGGGCCGCACAGGAGGTTGTCGCCGTCACACGGTAGACTGATCCCTCGCGCCCGTCAGGCGCCCGCAGACTCTCCACGCCGCGAAGGAGCTTCCCATGGCCGGAACGAACCAGGGCATCATCGAGCCCCCCATCGACAGCCTTCTCGAGAAGGTCGACTCGAAGTACCAGCTCGTGATCTACGCGTCCAAGCGTGCGCGGCAGATCAACGACTACTACTCCGACCTGCACGAGGGCAACCTCTTCGACAACGTCGGCCCACTGGTCGACTCGACCGTGGAGGACAAGCCGCTCACGATCGCGCTGCACGAGATCCACGAAGACAAGCTCCGTCTGCGCCACAACGACTGAGCCATCTCGCCGATGAGTCAGCTGCGCCTGTTCACATCCGAGTCGGTCACCGAGGGGCATCCCGACAAGATCTGCGACCAGATCTCCGACAGCATCCTCGACGCGATCCTCACCGACGACCCGCACGGGCGGGTCGCCGTTGAGACGCTCGTCACGACCGGTCTCGTGCATGTGGCCGGTGAGGTGTCCACCTCGGCGTACGTCGAGATCCCCGCGATCGTCCGCGGGGTCGTCAACCGCATCGGCTACACCTCGAGCGACACCGGCTTCGACGGCGACTCGTGCGGGGTGAGCGTGTCGATCGGTGCCCAGTCCTCCGACATCGCCGCCGGCGTCGACAAGGCGTTCGAACGCCGGGAGGACGGCTCGACCGACCCTCGTGACGAGCAGGGCGCCGGCGATCAGGGCATCATGTTCGGCTATGCCACGACCGAGACGCCGCAGTTCATGCCGATGGCCGCATGGACGGCCCATCGCATCGCCGAGCGGCTGTCGCAGGTGCGTCGCTCCGGGGAGCTGCCGTTCCTGCGCCCCGACGGCAAGACGCAGGTCACCCTCGGCTATGACGGCCAGACGCCTGTCACGGTCGAATCGGTCGTGCTGTCGACTCAGCACCACGCCGACATCTCGCAGAAGGCGCTGCGCGCCGCAGTGCGGGCCGAGGTGATCGACCCGGTCCTCGAGTCGACCGGGCTCGAGTTGCGCGATGTCGCCTACTACATCAATCCCGCCGGTCCGTTCGTCACCGGCGGTCCGAAGGGCGATGCGGGACTGACCGGCCGCAAGATCATCATCGACACGTACGGCGGGGCGGCACGCCACGGCGGCGGAGCCTTCAGCGGCAAAGATCCGTCGAAGGTCGACCGTTCCGGCGCCTACGCGATGCGCTGGGTCGCCAAGAACGCGGTCGCCGCGGGCCTGGCCGATCGCCTCGAGGTGCAGGTCGCCTACGCGATCGGCAAGGCGAAGCCGGTGGGGCTGTACGTCGAGTCGTTCGGCACCGGCCACGTCAGCGACGACGTCATCCGCGCGGCGATCCTCGACGTCTTCGACCTACGACCCAAGGCGATCATCGAGCAGCTCGACCTGCTGCGGCCGATCTACGCGCAGACGGCCACCTACGGCCACTTCGGCCGGGAGCTGCCGGGCTTCACCTGGGAGCGCACGGACCACGTGCCCGACCTGCGCGCCGCGGCCGGGGTCTGACGTGACGCGCCCGGTCGCGCGGGTGCTCCTCGACTCGCCGCTGCCGCAGCTCGACCGCCTGTTCGACTACGGGATCCCCGACGAGCTGGCCGAGCGCGCACGCGCGGGCGTGCGCGTGCGGGTGCCGCTGCGCAGCGCCGGACGGCTCGTCGACGGCTTCATTGTCGAGCTCGGCAAGACCGACCAGACACGCCCGCTGTCGAACATCGACACGGTCGTCTCCGACATCCCCGTGCTGCCGGCCCGGCTGGCTGCGCTGGCTCGCCGGGTCGCGGACCGCGCCGCCGGGTCGGCCTGCGACATCCTGCGACTCGTCGTGCCCAAGCGCCAGGTGCGCGTCGAGAAGGCATGGGCGTCGGCGCCCGCACCCGAGGTGCCGGTCGTCGGGCCCGCGGCACAGGACTGGGCACGCTCCCAGCTTTCCGCGTTCCCCGGGCTGCGCGAGTCGCTCGATGCCGGTGAGCGGGTGGCGCTGGACGCACCCCCGCACCCGGTGGACCTCGCACCCGGACCCACGCTGGGCGCCTGGGCACTGCTGTTGGCCGCGGCGGCCGTGCACACATTGGCGCAGGGCCGCAGCGCAGTGCTCGTGGTGCCCGACTACCGGGACCAGGCACAGCTCGAAGCGGCGCTGGCCGGTCGCGTGCCCGAGGGCGGGCTCGTCATCGACGACGCGACCAAGCCGAACCCCGAGCGGTACCGCGGCTTTCTGCGCACGCTCGCCGATGCCCCGTGCATCGTCGTCGGCAAACGATCGGCGGTGTACGCCCCGGTGCGCGACCCCGGGCTCGTGGCGGTGTGGGACGACGGCGATCCGCTGCTCGACGAGCCGCTGTCGCCGTACGTGCACGCGCGAGACGCGGCGCTGGTGCGTCAGGAGCTGCACGGCGGGGCGCTGCTGTTCGCCGGGCACACCCGCACCACCGACGTGGAGCGGCTCGTCGGCCTCGGTTGGGTGCGCGACCTGCCCGCCGCACGCCGGACGACCCCGCGCGTCGTCCTCGGTGCGGAGCAGTCGGTGCGCCCCGGGGAGCGGGTGCCGTCGGCAGCGTTCCGCGCCGCACGTGAAGCCCTCCAGCACGGGCCCGTGCTCGTGCAGGTCGCCCGGCCCGGATACGCCCCGGTGCTCGTGTGCGCGCAGTGCCGCACACCCGCACGCTGCGCACACTGCAGCGGCCCGCTCCACGCGCGGGCCGCACGCACCGACCCGGTGTGCACATGGTGCGGCCGCACCGCACACGCCTGGACGTGCACCCCGTGCGCGGCGACACAGGTGCGCTTCGCATCCGCCGGCAGCGAACGCACCGCCGACGAGCTGGGCAGGGCGTTCCCCGGCACCCGGGTCATCATCGCCGACGGCGATCACCCCGTGCAGCGCGTCGGCGCCGAACCCGCCCTGGTGATCGCGACGCGCGGCGCGGAGCCCATCGCCGACGGCGGGTACCGCGCCGTGATCCTGCTGGACGGCGAGCGGATGCTGCTGGCCGACGCCTTGCGCATCGGCGAGTCGTGTCTGCGGTGGTGGTCGAACGCGGCCGCCCTGGCGGCATCCGGATCGCCCGTCCATCTCGTCGGCGTGACCGGCCCCGTCGCGCGCGCTCTCGCGATCTGGACGCACGCCGCCTACGCGCGGTCCGAGCTGGCGGCCCGCGCGCCACTGCTGATGCCGCCCACCGTGCGGGTCGCGTCGGTCACCGGGACGCCCGCATCCGTCGACCGCACGCTCGACGAGCTGCGTGCCGCGGTGCCCGGCCTCGAGCCCACCGCGATCCTCGGTCCCGTGCGCCTGGACGACGACCCGGCCACCGTGCGCGCGCTCGTGCGGTTCGGGTACGCCGACGGACGCGTCGTCACCGAGACGCTCCGCGCCGCGGTCGTCGCCGAGGCCCTGCGCACCCGTCGGCGCAAGGGGGCCACCGCGCACGTGCGCAATACACTCAGAGTGCGGGTCGACCTTCCCGATCCAGAACTGTGAGGTGATCGCCGTGAGACTCGTGTTCGCCGGAACACCCGACGCGGCGGTTCCCTCCCTGCGCCTGCTCGCGCAGGAGGGGCACGACATCGCGCTCGTGGTGACGCGCCCCGATGCGCCGCTCGGGCGAAAGCGGGTGCTGACCCCGTCGCCGGTCGGTCGGGCGGCAGAAGAACTCGGCCTGCCCGTGCTGAAGGCGGCACGGCTCGACGATGCGGCGACTGCAGCGATCATGCAGACGGCTCCCGACCTCGGCGTCATCGTCGCCTACGGCGGTCTCGTCCGTGAGCCGCTGCTGTCAACTCCCGCGCACGGCTGGATCAACCTGCACTTCTCGCTGCTGCCCCGCTGGCGCGGCGCGGCACCGGTGCAGCGGGCGATCATCGCCGGTGACCGGCAGACGGGAACCGCCGTGTTCCAGCTCGTCGCCGGCCTCGACGCCGGTGCGGTGTTCGCGCAGTCGGCGCACGACATCCCGCCGGAGGCGACGGCCGGGACGCTGCTCGAGGAGCTCGCCGGATCGGGTGCACGCCAGCTGAGCGGGGTCGTCGCCGACATCGCGTCCGGCCGCGCACGCGCGCACCCGCAGTCCGGTGAGCCGACCTACGCCCCCAAACTGACGCTCGACGATGCACGGCTGCGCTGGACCGGCCCCGCGGATGCCGTGCTGGCGAGGCTGCGCGGGGTGACCCCGGAGCCGGGGGCGTTCACCACCCTCGACGGTGCGCGCGTCAAGGTGCTGCGCGCCCGACACGCCGAGAGGGACGGCCCGGCGCTTGCGCCCGGCGAGCTCGTCTCGGTCGGCCGCGACGTGCTCGTCGGCACCGGAACGACTCCACTCGTACTCGAGACGGTGCAGCCGGCGGGCAAGGGGGCGATGGCCGCCGCCGACTGGCGCCGCGGCCTGCGCGCCGACATCGTGCGGGTGGGCACGTGAGGGGCGTGCAGCCGGCCCGCCGCGTGGCGTACGAGACGCTGCGCGCCGTGCACGACTCCGACGCGTACGCCAACCTGCTGCTGCCGCGCAGCATCGGTCGTGCCGGCCTCGGCGAGGCCGACGCGGCCCTCGCCACCGAGCTCGCGTACGGCACTCTGCGCCGCCAGGGCACCTACGATGCCGTGATCGCCGTGGCCGCCGACCGCGATCCGGCGCGCATCGACCCGGCGGTGCTCGACGCACTGCGGCTCGGAGCGCATCAGATCCTCTCCACCCGCGTGGCATCCCACGCCGCGGTCAACGAGTCCGTCGAGCTGGTGCGTCTGCACGCCGGCCGCGGCGCGACGGGGTTCGCCAACGCGGTGCTGCGCCGTATCGCGCGCGACACTCCAGGAGAGTGGATGTCGCTGCTCGATGAGCGCGCCCGGTCGGACGACGAGCGGCTCGGGCTCCGGCACGCGCACCCCGTCTGGGTGCTGCGCGCTCTCCGACGCGCCCTGGCCGCCGAGGGCCGGGGCGACGAGCTGGACGCACTTCTGGAAGCCGACAACCGTGCTCCTGCCGTGACCTTCGCAGCGCTGCCCGTGCTCGGCACACACCCCGTGGATGCCGCGCCCACCGCCTTCTCGCCCCTCGGCTTCCGTCTCGGCGGGGGATACCCCGAACAGGTGATCGCCGCGTCGGGCGGTGCCGTCCGCGTGCAGGACGAGGGGTCGCAGCTGGCCGCACTCGCGCTCACCCGGTTCGCGCCGGTGCGCCCGGGGGAGCGGTGGCTCGACCTGTGCGCCGGCCCCGGAGGAAAGACCGCCGTGCTCGCCGCCGAGGCCCTCGCCGGCGGTGCCGCGCTGGAGGCGAACGAGCCGGTGCCGGCGCGCGCCGCGCTCGTGCGCGACTCGATCGCCAGCGTGCCCCTGGAGGTGCCCGTGTCCGAAGAGGACGGGCGTACGCGCACCGCGAACGGCCCGGGCGGGTACGACCGCATCCTGGTGGACGCACCCTGCACGGGCCTCGGCGCCCTGCGCCGCAGGCCCGAGGCCCGCTGGCGCAAGCAGCCGTCCGACATCCCCGAGCTGGCCACGCTCCAGGCGCAGCTGCTCGACGCCGCGATCGGGGCGCTGGCGCCGGGCGGTGTCGTCGCGTACGTCACCTGCTCGCCGCACCTCGCAGAGACCGCCGCGATCGTCGCCGACGCCCGTCGCCGTTGGGGGAGCGGCATCGAGGAGCTCGACGCGCGGAGCGTGCTGCAGGGCCTTGCGCAGCATCCACTCGACCTGCCCGCCCCGGCCGACGGCTCGGGGCGTGCCCAGCTGTGGCCGCACCGTCACGGCACCGACGCCATGTCGATCTCGCTGCTGCGACGCGTCGACCCGGCAGAATGAGTTCCGTGCCCCGCATCAATCCGAGCATCCTCGCCGCCGACTTCGTCAACATGCAGGCCGAGCTGGCACGCATCGCCGCCGCCGACTTCGTGCACGTGGACGTCATGGACAACCACTTCGTGCCCAACCTGACCTTCGGACCGCAGATGGTCGAACGCATCCAGGCGACCAGTCCCGTGCCGCTGGACGTGCACCTCATGATCGACGACCCCGACCGGTGGGCGCCCGGGTACGCCGAGCTGGGCGCGGCATCCGTCACGTTCCATCTGGAGGCCGCGCGCGAGCCGCTCTCCCTCGCCCGGCGCCTGCGCGACATCGGCGCCCGCGCGGGGGTGGCGGTCAAACCCGCAACCCCCGTCGACGCACTCTTCGAGCTGCTCGACGAGTTCGATCAGATCCTCGTGATGACCGTGGAGCCGGGGTTCGGCGGGCAGGGCTTCATGCCCGAGACGATGCCCAAGCTGCGCCGGCTCGCCGAAGAGGCACGACGCCGCGACGCACAGGTGTGGCTGCAGGTCGACGGCGGCATCTCGGAGTCGACCATCGCCCAGGCCGCCGAAGCCGGTGCCGACACCTTCGTCGCCGGCTCCGCGGTGTTCGGCAACGACGACCCCGATGCCGCCATCTCGGCCCTGCGCGAGATCGCCGCCGCCCACGCGCACCGGTAGCCTGGCAGCGTGAAGACTTTCGACGAGCTGTTCGCCGAGCTGCAGCGCAAGGCTGTCGAGCGCCCGGCGGGGTCGGGCACCGTGGCGCAGCTGGATGCCGGGGTGCACACGATCGGGAAGAAGATCGTCGAAGAGGCCGCCGAGGTATGGATGGCCGCCGAGCACGAGTCCACCGACGCCGCCGCCGAGGAGATCTCGCAGCTGCTGTATCACCTGCAGGTGCTCATGCTCGCGAAAGGACTCGCCCTGGAGGACGTGTACCGACATCTGTGAGCCCTGCCCACGACCCGGACACGAACCAGAAAGCATACCCATGTTGCGAATCGCAGTGCCCAACAAGGGCTCGCTCGCCGAGACCGCCGCCGAGATGCTCGCCGAGGCCGGGTACACCGGCAGACGCGACCCCAAGGACCTGCACGTCATCGACCCGGCCAACGACGTCGAGTTCTTCTACCTGCGCCCCAAGGACATCGCCACCTACGTCGGCTCGGGCGCACTGCACGTGGGCATCACCGGCCGCGACCTGCTCAGGGACGCGCGGATGCCGGGGGCGCACGAGGTCGAGGCGCTCGGCTTCGGCGCATCCACCTTCCGGTTCGCGGGCCCGCCCGGCCGGTTCGCCTCGTTGAGCGACCTCGACGGCACGCGCGTGGCCACCGCCTACCCGGGGCTGGTCGACGCGTATCTCGACGAGCACGGTGTCGCCGTCGACCTCGTGCCGCTCGACGGCGCGGTCGAGTCGGCGATCCAGCTCGGTGTCGCCGATGCGATCGCCGATGTGGTCTCAACGGGCACGACGCTGCGCCAGGCCGGCCTGGAGATCTTCGGCCCGGTGCTGCTCGAGTCCGAGGCCGTGGTCGTGAGCGCCCCGGACGAGGCGCCGGGGTTCGACACGCTCCTGCGCCGCCTGCGCGGGGTCATGGTCGCGCGCCGCTATGTGCTGGTCGACTACGACCTGCCCGCGCGCCTCGTCGATGCGGCTGCGAAGATCGCACCCGGCATCGAGTCGCCGACGGTGTCGCCACTGCGCGACCCCGAGTGGGTCGCGGTGCGGGTGCAGGTGCCGCGGTCCGCGGTCAACCGCATCATGGACGACCTCTACGCGCTCGGCGCCCGTGCGATCCTGGTCACCGCGATCCACAACGCGAGGCTGTGATGTCGCTCTCGTGCCGCGTCATCCCCTGCCTCGACGTGACCGACGGTCGGGTCGTCAAGGGCGTGAACTTCGAGAACCTGCGCGATATGGGCGACCCGGTGGAACTGGCGCAGCTCTACTACGCCCAGGGTGCGGACGAGATCACCTTCCTCGACGTGACGGCGACCGTCGACGAGCGAGCCACCATGTACGACGTCGTGCGGCGCACGGCAGAAGAGGTCTTCATCCCGCTCACCGTGGGCGGCGGTGTGCGATCGGTCGACGACGTGTCCCGCCTGCTGGCCGTCGGCGCCGACAAGATCGGTGTCAACTCGGCGGCCATCGCCCGTCCCGCCCTGATCGACGAGATCGCCGACCGCTTCGGCGCCCAGGTGCTGGTGCTCTCGCTCGACGTCACCCGCGCGCAGGCGACGCCGTCCGGGTTCGTCGTCACCACGCACGGCGGCCGCACCGAGACGATGCTCGACGCGCTGGAATGGGCTCGTGAGGCGATCGAGCGCGGCGCGGGGGAGCTGCTCGTCAACTCGATCGACGCCGACGGCACCAAAGCCGGCTTCGATCTCGAGCTCATCGGGCTGATGCGCGAGGTCTCGAGCGTCCCGGTGATCGCCTCCGGCGGTGCCGGCGACGTCGATGACTTCGCGCCGGCGGTCCGCGCCGGTGCCGACGCCGTGCTCGCGGCATCCGTCTTCCACTCCGGCCAGCTCAGCGTCGCCGACGTCAAACGGGCGCTGTCGGCCGAGGGGGTGATCGTCCGATGACCGACGACAACCGCATCGACCGCGTCGTGTTCGACGATCGCGGACTCGCGCCCGCCATCATCCAGCAGTACGACACCGGTGAGGTGCTCATGCTCGCGTGGATGGATGCCGAGGCCCTGCGCCGCACGCTGACCACTGGGCGTGTGACGTTCTGGTCGCGTTCTCGACAGGAGTACTGGCGCAAGGGCGACACGTCCGGCCACGTGCAGCACGTGCGCGGCGCGCGGCTGGACTGCGACGGCGACGCGCTGCTCATCCAGGTCGATCAGGTGGGCCCCGCCTGCCACACCGGCACACGCACGTGCTTCGACGCCGCCGACCTGCACCCCGTGACGGAGGCGGGATGATCCGGCGCGCCCGGCTGATCTGCATCCTGGCGGTGCTGCTCGCCGGGGCGCTCGGCGTGATCTCGTCCACCCAGACCTGGCTCGTCGTCACCCTGGCCGCCGGCGGCGACGCATTGACCGTGCCGGGCGCCGACGCCCTTCCCGTGCTCGCGCCCCTCTCGCTCGCCGTGCTGGCGCTGGGCGCCGCGCTGTCGCTGGCCGGGAGGGTGCTGCGCTATGTGCTGGGCGCTCTCACCGTGGCCGCGGCGGTCACCCTGCTGTGGCTCACCGTCCCGATCGCTGTCCAGCTGCCCGTCAGCGCCGTCGCCTCGACCGTGACCACCCACACCGGCATCGCGGGTGTCGAATCTGTGTCGCAGCTGGTGGCGACGATCACGGCGACCGCCTGGCCGGCGATCGCGGTCGTGCTGTGGGTCGTGCTGCTGCTCGCCGGCACGGCGACGCTCGCCACCGCCCACGGCTGGCGGCGCACCGGGCGCCGGTTCAGCGCCTCGGGCGAGCACGCCGCCGCGGCGGCCGACACACCGCTGGATGCGGTCGACTCGTGGGACGACCTCTCCCGTGGCGACGATCCCACACGCTGACGCCGCGCCGCAGCCGCGCACGGGAACCCCGCTAGACTGAGGGGTGTCCGCGCACTCCCGGAGGAATCACCCATGACGAACCCCATCGCCGATCCCGGTCACGGTAACTCGCCCGCCGCCTGGACGGCTGTGATCATCATGCTCGCGGCGTTCGTCACCGGCGCGGTGGCGTTCTACTTCGACGTGGTGTGGCTCGTGTGGGCGTCGGCGGGTCTGCTCGTGGCGGGCGCCATCGTGGGCTGGATCATGGCGAAGGCCGGCTACGGCGTGGCCGGCCCCAAGTACCAGGCCAAGGGGCACTGACGTGCTCGCCGACCTCACGGCCGGCGCGGTACAGGATGCAGAGCTGCGGGCGCAGTCCCGCCCACTCGCAGACGTCGAGCGCGACGCGCTCGCCCGACCGGCCGCGATCGACGCGCTGGCCGCGCTGCAGCCCTCCGCACAGGTCAAGATCATCGCCGAGGTCAAGCGCGCGAGCCCTTCGCGCGGTGACCTGGCCCGCATCCCCGACCCGGCACGTCAGGCCCGCCTCTACGAGGAGGGCGGCGCGTCGGCGATCAGCGTCCTGACCGAAGAGCGGCGTTTCAAGGGCAGCCTGGCCGACCTCGAGGCCGTGCGCGGGGCCGTGCGACTGCCGGTGCTGCGCAAGGACTTCATCGCGACGCCGTACCAGGTGCTCGAGGCCCGCGCGGCCGGCGCCGACCTGGTGCTGCTCATCGTGGCCGGCCTCGACGTGCCGCGCCTGACCGAGCTGCACCGCCTGGTGCTCGAGTTGGGCATGACGCCTCTGGTCGAGACGCACTCCGCAGCAGAGCTCGACGTCGCCCTCGAGCTGGGCGCGCAGCTGGTCGGCGTCAACGCCCGCGACCTGAAGACCTTCGAGCTCGATCGCGACCTGTTCGGGCGGCTCGCGCCGTCGATCCCGCCCGGCGTCGTCAAGATCGCCGAGTCGGCGGTGCTCGAGCCGGCAGACGTGGCACACTACCGCACCGCGGGCGCCGATGTCGTTCTCGTCGGCGAGGCGCTGGTGACCGGCGATCCGGTGGCCACTCTGCGATCGTTCCTGGAGGGGGATGCCACGTGAGCCTGCGCGATGCGGCCGGGCCGTTCTTCGGCGAGTTCGGCGGCCGGTTCATGCCCGAATCGCTCATCGCCGCGATCGACGAGCTCACCGAGGTCTACGAGTCGGCGAACGCAGACCCCGCTTTCCAGGAGGAGTTCCTCGCCCTGCTGCGCGACTACGCCGGGCGCCCGTCCGCCCTGACCGAAGTCCCCCGCTTCGCGGAACACGCGGGCGGAGCGCGCGTGTTCCTCAAGCGCGAGGATCTCAACCACACCGGCTCGCACAAGATCAACAACGTGATCGGCCAGGCGCTGCTGACCAAGCGCCTCGGCAAGACGCGCGTGATCGCCGAGACCGGCGCGGGCCAGCACGGCGTGGCCACGGCCACCGCGGCGGCCCTGTTCGGCTTCGACTGCACGATCTACATGGGCGAGGTCGACACCGAGCGGCAGGCGCTCAACGTCGCACGCATGCGTCTGCTGGGCGCCGAGGTGATCCCCGTCACGACGGGATCGCGCACGTTGAAGGACGCGATCAACGAGGCGTACCGCGACTGGGTCGCCAGCGTCGAGACGACCAACTACATCTTCGGCACGGCGGCGGGGCCGCATCCCTTCCCCGCCATGGTGCGCGACTTCCAGAAGGTCATCGGCGACGAGGCCCGCGCCGAGCTGCTCGAGCGGATCGGGCGCCTGCCCGATGCCGTCGTCGCCTGCGTCGGCGGCGGGTCGAACGCGATCGGGATGTTCGACGCGTTCCTCGACGACGAAGGCGTGCGCCTGTATGGCGTGGAGGCCGCCGGTGACGGTGTGGACACGCCTCGGCATGCGGCGTCGATCGAGCGCGGCCGGGTGGGCGTGCTGCACGGGGCGAAGACGTACGTCCTGCAGGACGAGGACGGCCAGACCGTCGAGTCGCACTCCATCTCAGCCGGTCTCGACTACCCGGGCGTCGGTCCCGAGCACTCGTGGCTGGCCGACATCGGGCGCGCCGAGTACATCCCCGCCACCGACTCCGAGGCCATGGACGCACTGCGCCTGCTGTCTCGCACCGAGGGCATCATCCCCGCGATCGAGTCGGCGCATGCTCTCGCCGGGGCGCTCCGCATCGGCCGCGAGCTCGGCCCCGACGCACTCATCGCTGTGAGCCTGTCGGGTCGCGGCGACAAGGACATGGACACCGCAGCCCACTGGTTCGGGCTCTACGACGAGGGGGCGAAGGAATGAGCCGCGTCGCCGCCGCCATCGACCGCGCGCACGGCGAGGGCCGCGGTGCCTTCGTCGGATACCTGCCGATCGGGTTCCCCGATCTGCGCACGAGCATCGAGGCGGCCGTGACGCTCGCCGAGAACGGCGCCGACGTGCTCGAGCTCGGTCCGCCGTACAGCGATCCGGTGATGGACGGCCCGGTCATCCAGGAGGCGACCCAGCTGGCTCTGGCCCGCGGCTTCCGCCTGCGCGACACGTTCACCGCCGTGCGCGAGATCACCAGCCGCGTCGATGTGCCGGTGCTCGTCATGTCGTACTGGAACCCCGTGTTCCAGTACGGCGTCGATCGCTACGCCGACGACCTGCTCGCCGCCGGGGGAGCGGGTCTGATCACCCCCGACATCACGCCCGAGGCGGCCGGCGACTGGATCGCCGCCAGCCGGCGCACGGGGCTCGATCGGGTGTTCCTGGCCGCCCCCACGTCGAGTGACGAGCGCCTGGACCTGGTGGTCGAGAACTCCACGGGCTTCGTCTACACCGTCTCGACCATGGGGATCACGGGGGAGCGGGCAGAGCTGGATGCCGCGGCCCGCACGCTCGTGGAACGTCTGCGGGCGCACGGCGCAGAGCGCGCGTGCGTCGGCATCGGCATCTCGAACGCCGAGCAGGTGACGGGCGTGCTCGAGTACGCCGACGGCGTGATCGTGGGCACGGCGCTCGTGCGCGCGCTGCGCGACGGCGGGACCGAGCAACTGGCCGCCGTCACCCGCGAACTGGTCTCCGGCCGCGCTGGGTAGACTTCCAAGGTCGGCGCGATCGCCGATGGCCCCCACAGCAAGGACGATCCTCCCATGCTCCACGCCGCTGCCAGTGTCCTGGCCAGCATCCCCAGCCCGTCGATCAGCGAGTTCCACATCGGCTCGTTCCCTGTGCGCATCTACGCTCTGTGCATCATCGCCGGCATCATCGCGGCCGTTCTGATCACGAACTCCCGGCTGACCAGACGCGGTGCCGAGCCGTGGGTCGTCGTCGACATCGGGCTGCTCGCCGTTCCGCTGGCCATCATCGGTGCGCGCATCTTCCACGTTGCCACCCACCCGGGCTTCTACTTCGGCCCGGGCTCGAACCCGTGGAACCCCTTCGAACCGGGCTCGGTATGGGCGATCTGGGAGGGTGGCATCGCCATCTACGGATCGCTCATCGGCGGCGCCATCGGGGCGTGGCTGGGATGCCGATGGACCGGCATCCGCTTCTCCGCCTTCGCCGACGCGCTAGCACCCGGCCTGCTTCTCGCCCAGGCAATGGGCCGCTTCGGCAACTGGTTCAACCAGGAGCTGTTCGGCCTGCCCACCGATCTGCCGTGGGGTCTGGAGATCAACCCCGACAACCCGGCGTTCCCGCCCGGACTGCCCGCCGACACGCTCTTCCACCCCACCTTTCTCTACGAGGTGATCTGGAACACGCTGGGCGCGTTCGTGCTGCTGTGGCTGGGCAGCCGATTCACGCTGCAGTGGGGCCGCCTGTTCGCCGTGTACCTCATCTGGTACAGCGCCGGTCGCATCGTCTGGGAGTCGATCCGCATCGATCCGAGCGAGGTTTTCTTCGGCCTTCGCTCGAACGTATGGGCCGCCATCATCGGCGTCGTGCTGGGCATCGTGATCCTCATCGTGCAGAAGCGTCGGCACACCGGCCTCGAGCCGTCGCCGTACGTGCCGGGTCGCGAATGGAAGCCCAAGGTCTCGGACGCTGTACAATCGCAGGACACCGATGACTTCGTCGATGTGAGCGAGCCGCCCGCAGCCGAGGTCGGTGCCGCAGACTCCGCCACAAGCGCGGTCACCGCGAAGTAACTCCCACGGGCCGACGTCGTCCCAGCTGATGCACTCCACGTGAGGACGGTACGCATGGCATCGAGCCCCCACGACCCTTTCGGCGGCTTCCCCGCTGCGCAGGGCATGTACGACCCTGCCTTCGAGAAGGATGCCTGTGGCCTCGCCATGGTGGCGACGCTGCGCGGCACACCGGGGCACGACATCATCGACCTCGCTCTCACGGCGCTGCGCAACCTCGAGCACCGCGGCGCGATCGGCTCCGACGCCGGAACCGGCGACGGAGCCGGCATCCTGACGCAGATGCCCGATGTCTTCTTCCGCGAGGTCGTCGACTTCGCGCTGCCGCCGGTCGGCGAGTACGCCGCAGGTCTGGCCTTCCTGCCCCGTGACGCCGATGCGCGCTCGGCGCTGAAGTCGGCCATCGCGAGCCTTGCCGCCGACGAGGGGCTCGAGGTGCTCGGCTGGCGCACGGTGCCCACCGCCGGCGCCGAGCTCGGCAAGCTCGCCTACGACGCCCGCCCGGCGTTCGAGCAGCTGTTCCTGTCGCGCCCCGCGATCGGCGGCGCCCCGGCCATGTCCGGCCTCGACCTCGATCGGCGCGCCTACCGGCTGCGCAAACGTGCCCAGCACGAGTTGAGCGCGTATTTCGTCTCCCTGTCGTGCCGCACCATCGGCTACAAGGGCATGGTCACGACCCTGCAGCTCGAGCCGTTCTACCCCGACCTGTCGGACGAGCGCTTCGCCTCCGAGCTCGCCGTGGTGCACTCGCGCTACTCCACCAACACCTTCCCGTCGTGGCCCCTCGCCCAGCCGCTGCGCATGCTTGCGCACAACGGCGAGATCAACACGGTGCGCGGCAACCGCAACTGGATGCGCGCACGGCAGTCGCAGCTCGCGTCGGAGGTGCTGGGAGACATCCGCCCCCTCCTGCCCATCTGCACGCCGGGCGCAAGCGACTCGGCCGCGTTCGACGAAGTGCTCGAACTGCTCACCCTCACCGGCCGCAGCCTGCCGCACGCGATCATGATGATGGTGCCCGAGGCGTACGAGAAGCAGAGCGACCTGGATCCGCAGCTGCGGGCGTTCTACGACTACCACTCCCTGCAGATGGAGCCGTGGGACGGCCCGGCCGCGCTCATCTTCACCGACGGCACTCTCGTCGGCGCCACTCTCGACCGCAACGGCCTGCGCCCCGGCCGCTGGACCGAGACCACCGACGGGCTCGTCGTCATCGGCAGCGAGACCGGGGTGCTTGAGTTCGCCCCCGAACGCATCAAGCGCCGCGGCCGCCTGCAGCCGGGGCGCATGTTCCTGGTCGACACGGCGCAGCGGCGCATCGTGGAGGACGAGGAGATCAAGGCGCAGTTGGCGGCGCTCGAGCCGTGGGACCTATGGCTTCGTCAGCGGCTGCAGCTGAGCGAGCTGCCTGAGCGCGAGCACATCGTGCACCCCGTCGCGTCGATCACCCGCCGCCAGCGCACCTTCGGCTACACCGAGGAGGAAGTGCGCATTCTGCTCACGCCCATGGGGCAGCACGGGGTCGAGCCGCTGGGCGCCATGGGCACCGACACCCCCATCGCCGCGCTCAGCGAGCGGCCGCGACTGCTGTTCGACTACTTCACGCAGCAGTTCGCGCAGGTCACGAACCCGCCACTGGACTCGATCCGCGAAGAGGTTGTGACGAGCCTGCGCGCGGGCATCGGTCGGGAGCCCAACCTGCTGGCGTGGGGGCCGGATCACGCGCGTCAGGTCACCCTCGACTTCCCGGTGCTCGACAACGACGAGCTGGCGAAGATCCAGAACATCCATCGCACGATGCCCGGACGCACCGCGGTCACCCTGCGCGGGCTCTACCACTTCGACGCCGGTCCCGGCAGCCTGAAGGAGCGCCTCGACGAGCTCTGCGCCGAGGCGGATGCCGCGATCGCCGACGGCGCCGAGTTCCTCATCCTGTCGGATCGCGACTCGAACAAGGACCTCGTGCCGATCCCGTCGCTGCTGCTCGTGTCGGCGGTGCACCACCACCTGATCCGCAACGAGACGCGCATGAAGGTCGGCCTGGTGGTCGAAGCCGGCGACGTCCGTGAGGTGCACCACGTGGCGACACTGCTCGGCTACGGCGCCTCGGCGATCAATCCGTACCTGGCGATGGAGACCGTCGAGCACCTCGTGCGCGCGGGTCACATCACCGGGATCACCGCCGACACAGCCGTGCGCAACCTGCTGTACGCGCTCGGCAAGGGCGTGCTGAAGATCATGTCGAAGATGGGCATCTCGACCGTCGCGTCGTACACCGGCGCGCAGACGTTCGAGGCGATCGGACTCAGCCAAGAGGTCATCGATGCGTACTTCACGGGCACGGAGTCGAAGCTCGGCGGGATCGGTATCGAGCAGATCGCCGCAGAGAACCAGGCCCGCCACGACTTCGCCTACCCCGAGGACGCGGCGGCCCGCGCGTACGAGCGGCTGTGGACGGGGGGCGAGTACCAGTGGCGACGGGATGCCACGCCGCACCTGTTCAACCCCGACACCGTGTTCCGACTGCAGCACTCGACGCGCACACGCCGGTACGACATCTTCCAGCAGTACACGAAGCTCGTGGACGACCAGTCGGCAGAGCTCAAGACCCTGCGCGGCATGTTCCGTCTGCGCGAGGGGGTACGGCCCCCGGTGCCGCTCGACGAGGTCGAGCCCGTCTCGGCCATCATCACGCGCTTCTCGACGGGCGCGATGAGCTACGGCTCGATCTCGCAGGAGGCCCACGAGACGCTCGCGATCGCGATGAACCGGCTGGGCGGCAAGTCGAACACCGGCGAGGGCGGTGAAGACGTCGAGCGGCTGCTCGACCCCGAGCGGCGCAGCGCCATCAAGCAGGTCGCCTCCGGCCGCTTCGGCGTCACGAGCATGTACCTGACCGAGGCGGACGACCTGCAGATCAAGCTCGCTCAAGGCGCCAAACCCGGCGAGGGCGGGCAGCTTCCCCCGGCCAAGGTGTATCCCAGGGTCGCGCGTACGCGTGGCGACACCGCGGGCGTCGGCCTGATCTCGCCGCCGCCGCACCACGACATCTACTCGATCGAGGACCTCAAACAACTCATCTTCGACCTCAAGCACGCCAATCCCTCCGCCCGGATCCACGTCAAGCTGGTCAGCCAGTCCGGGATCGGCGCAGTCGCCGCGGGCACGGCCAAGGCGCTGGCCGACGTCATCCTGGTCTCGGGGCACGACGGCGGCACGGGGGCGAGTCCGCTGAACTCGCTCAAGCACGCGGGCACGCCGTGGGAGCTGGGGCTCGCCGAGACGCAGCAGACCCTCATGCTCAACGGTATGCGCGATCGCGTGGTCGTGCAGGTCGACGGCCAGTTGAAGACAGGGCGCGACGTGATCATCGGCGCCCTGCTGGGTGCCGAGGAGTTCGGCTTCGCCACCGCACCGCTGGTCGTGTCGGGCTGCATCATGATGCGGGTCTGTCACCTCGACACGTGCCCGGTCGGAGTCGCCACCCAGAACCCTGTCCTGCGGAAACGGTTCAGCGGGAAGCCCGAGTTCGTCGTCAACTTCATGGAGTTCATTGCCGAGGAGGTACGCGAGCACCTGGCAGCGCTCGGATTCCGCTCGCTCGACGAGGCGATCGGGCACACCGAGCTGATCGACGTGAACCCCGCCGTCGAGCACTTCAAGGCCGCGGGTCTCGATCTTGCCCCCGTGCTGCGCGGCCCGGCGTTCAGCGACGCCGAGCCGCGCCGCAACGGCCGCGCGCAGGACCACGAGCTCGACAGTCACTTCGATGTGGCCCTGATCGAACGGGCCCGTGACGTGCTCGATGGCACCTCCTCCCAGGTCGAGGTCGACCGCCCGATCCGCAACACCGAACGAGCTGTGGGGACCATGCTCGGCCACCACGTCACGCGCCTGCACGGGCCACAGGGGCTGCCGAGCGGGTCGATCACCGTGAACCTCACCGGCTCGGCGGGTCAGTCGTTCGGTGCGTTCCTGCCCGCAGGTATCACTCTGCGACTGGAGGGCGACTCGAACGACTACGTGGGCAAGGGCCTATCGGGCGGCGAGATCATCGTGCGCCCACCTCGCAGCGCGACCTTCGACGCGGCGGCCAACGTCATCGCCGGCAACGTGATCGGGTATGGCGCCACGCAGGGCACGATGTTCCTCAACGGTGTCGTGGGCGAGCGCTTCCTCGTGCGCAACTCCGGTGCGACCGCGGTCGTCGAAGGCGTCGGCGACCATGCGCTCGAGTACATGACCGGCGGGCTCGCCGTGATTCTCGGTCGCACCGGCCGCAACCTCGGTGCGGGGATGTCGGGCGGCGTCGCCTACATCCGCGACCTCGACCGCGACCTGGTCAACCGCGAGGCCCTCGCCCTCGGCGAGCTGGAGCTGCAGCCGCTGGGCTCGGGCGACGTGGCCATGCTGCGCGACCTGCTCGAGCAGCACACCGTGCGCACCGGCTCGCGCCGCGCACGCGACATCCTCGACGACTTCGAGAGCGAGATCGACCGGTTCGTCCGCATTGTTCCCCGCGACTACGCCGCCGTGCTGCAGACACGCCAGGCGGCGATCGCCGAGGGACTCGACCCCGACGGCGACGTGGTGTGGACCCGCATCCTGGAGGTGACCGGTGGCTGACCCGAAGGGCTTCCTCGCACACACCGAGCGCGAACTGCCCGCGCGTCGGCCCGTGGCGGTGCGCATCCTCGACTTCAGAGAGGTCTACGAGCCCGGCGACGGTGCGGTGCTGCGCCGCCAGGCGAGCCGGTGCATGGACTGCGGCGTGCCGTTCTGCCATCAGGGCTGCCCCCTGGGCAATCTCATCCCCGAGTGGAACGATCTGACCTGGCGCGGTGAGGGCAGGGCGGCGTTCGAGCGACTGCATGCCACAAACAACTTCCCGGAGCTCACCGGCCGGCTCTGCCCAGCGCCGTGCGAGAGCGCATGCGTGCTCGGCGTCAACCAGCCTGCGGTGACGATCAAGCAGATCGAGGTGTCGATCGCCGACGAGGCGTTCGCCAACGGCTGGGTCGAGCCCGAGCCGCCGGAACGACTGACCGGCAAGACCGTCGCCGTCGTCGGCTCGGGACCAGCTGGGCTGGCCGCCGCCCAGCAGCTCACCCGCGCCGGTCACACCGTGGCGGTGTTCGAGCGCGATGACCGCATCGGCGGCCTGCTGCGGTACGGCATCCCCGACTTCAAACTCGAGAAGCGGCACCTCGAAGCGCGACTGCGCCAGATGCAGGGCGAAGGCACCCGCTTCCGCGCCGGCATCGAGATCGGGCGCGACATCACGTGGAGCGACCTGCGTGACCGTTACGACGCTGTGGTGATCGCGACGGGCGCCACGGTGCCGCGCGACCTGCCCATCCCGGGGCGCGACGCCGCCGGCGTGCACTTTGCGATGGAGTACCTCGTCGAGTCGAACCGTGCCGTCGCCGGTGACCAGGTGCCGAACCAGATCAGCGCCGAAGGCAAGCACGTCGTCGTCATCGGCGGCGGCGACACGGGCGCCGACTGCATCGGCACCGCCCACCGTCAGGGCGCCCTCAGCGTGACCAATCTGGCCATCGGAGCCCGCCCGCCCGAGTCCCGCCCCGAGCATCAGCCGTGGCCTATGTCTCCGACGATCTTCGAGGTGCAGTCCGCGCATGAAGAGGGCGGTGAACGCGCGTACCTCGCCTCCACCGTCGAGTTCGTCTCGAACGACGCCGGTGAGGTCCGCGCGCTGCGAGTGGCAGAGACCGAGTTCGTCGACGGTCGCCGTGTTCCCAAGGCCGGCACCGAGCGCGAGATCCCGGCCGACCTCGTGCTCATCGCCATGGGCTTCACCGGCCCCGAGAGCACGTCGCTGACGCAGCAGCTCGGCGCCCGCTTCACCGATCGCGGCGCCCTGGCCCGGGACCGGGGCTTCGGCACCGACACGCCCGGCGTGTTCGTGGCCGGCGATGCCGGGCGCGGACAGTCGCTGATCGTGTGGGCCATCGCCGAGGGTCGCGCCGCCGCGGCGCGCGCCGACGAGTACCTCATGGGCACCACTCTGCTGCCGTGCCCGGTGCACGCCGACGATGTCGCCCTCGGGTTGCAGCCCGCGTAGGCTGGCGGCAACGCTTTCCCCTCACCCGAATGCAAGAACACCCGGAGTGCAGAACCGATGAGACGCGCCAAGATCGTGGCCACCCTCGGACCGGCGACTTCCCGCTATGAGATGATCCGCGCGATCATCGAGGCCGGTGTCGACGTGGCTCGATTCAACCTCAGTCACGGCGACTATGCCGTGCACGAGAAGAACTTCGCGAACGTGCGGCGTGCCGCAGAGGACGTCGGCCGCGCGGTCGCCGTCCTCGTCGATCTGCAGGGTCCGAAGATCCGGCTCGGGCGTTTCGCCGATGGCCCGCACGAGCTCGAGGTCGGCGATATCTTCAAGATCACCGTCGACGACATCCCCGGAACGAAGCAGATCTGCTCCACGACGTTCAAGGGCCTGCCGGCCGACGTCACGCCGGGCGACTTCCTGCTCATCGACGACGGCAAGGTGCGCGTCAAGGTCCTCGAGACCGACGGCACCGTTGTGACGACCGAAGTCGTCGTCGGTGGACCGGTCTCGAACAACAAGGGCATCAACCTGCCGGGTGTGGCCGTGAACGTGCCCGCCCTGTCCGAGAAGGACGAGGCCGATCTGCGGTGGGGTCTGCGCATCGGCGCCGATCTCATCGCCCTGTCGTTCGTGCGGGATGCCTCCGACGTCGAGCGCGTGCACGAGATCATGACGGAGGAGGGGCGACGCATCCCCATCATCGCCAAGATCGAGAAACCGCAGGCCGTCGACAACCTCGAGGAGATCATCGACGCGTTCGACGGCATCATGGTCGCGCGCGGCGACCTCGGCGTGGAACTGCCGCTGGAGGCCGTGCCGATCGTGCAGAAGCACGCCGTCGAGCTGTGCCGCCGGATGGCCAAGCCCGTGATCGTGGCTACGCAGATGCTGGAGTCGATGATCGGCAGCCCCGTGCCGACACGGGCCGAGACGAGCGATGTCGCCAACGCCGTGCTCGACGGCGCCGACGCGGTGATGCTGTCGGGAGAGACGAGCGTCGGGGAGTACCCCGTGGTCGTCGTCGAGACCATGGTCCGCATCATCGCCTCCACCGAGGACCACGGTCTCGAGCGCATCGTGCCGATCACGACCCGGCCCAGGACCCAGGGCGGCATCATCACGCTGGCCGCCCTCGAGGTCGCGGAGTTCGTCGAGGCAAAGTACATCTGCATCTTCACCGAGTCCGGTGACACCGCACGCCGCATGTCTCGGCTGCGCCCGGGGATCCCGATGATCGGCTTCACACCCGACCCGGCGATCCGTCGCCGGATGGCGCTGACGTGGGGCATCCAGTCGACCCTGGTCGAGCACGTCCCGCACACCGATCGCATGTACCTCCAGGTCGACGACCACCTGCTGCCGAACGAGCTCGCCGCCGTCGGCGACAAGGTCGTCGTCATCTCGGGCTCGCCTCCCGGGATCATCGGGTCGACCAACGACATCCGCATCCACAAGGTCGGTGATGCCGTGCACGGCAAGGCGCCCATCTACAAGTCGGGCCAGTAGAAGCGGAGCCGGAGAGGGATGCCGCGCGCGGCATCCCTCTCCGCTCGGTGCCGGTGGTGGGAGTCGAACCCACACGCCCTCGCGGGCAACCGAGTTTGAGTCGGTCGCGTCTGCCATTCCGCCACACCGGCCGACACTCGACGATACCGCAGGGGAGCGCCCTGGCTGTCGCTAGGATGGAACGGTGACTGAGCAGGATCAGAACGAGAACCCCGCAGCATCCGCCCCCCGACGCGTCGTCGTGGCAGAGGACGAATCGCTGATCCGGCTCGACATCGTCGAGATCCTCCGAGACAACGGCTTCGACGTCGTCGGCGAGGCTGGGGACGGCGAGACTGCGGTGCAGCTGGCCACCGAGCTGCGACCCGACCTCGTCATCATGGACGTGAAGATGCCGCAGCTGGACGGCATCTCGGCCGCCGAGAAGCTCAGCAAGAACCACATCGCGCCCGTCGTGCTGCTGACCGCGTTCAGCCAGAAGGAGCTCGTCGAGCGGGCGAGCGAGGCTGGCGCCTTGGCGTACGTCGTCAAGCCGTTCACACCCAACGACCTGCTGCCGGCGATCGAGATCGCGCTCGCGCGGCACGAGCAGATCATCACGCTCGAGGCCGAGGTCAGCGACATGGTCGAGCGCTTCGAGACCCGCAAGCTCGTCGATCGCGCGAAGGGCCTGCTCAACGAGAAGATGGGTCTCACCGAACCCGAGGCCTTCCGGTGGATCCAGAAGGCGTCGATGGACCGCCGACTCACGATGCAGGACGTCGCCAAGGCGATCATCGAGCAGCTGGCGCCCAAGAAGGACTGACATCACGCCGGCGCGTCGACGATCCTGTTCGTGATGCGCACGGTCGAGCAGCGGCGGCCGTCGTCATCGGTCAGCACGACCTCGTGCACCGTCATCGACCTCCCCAGGTGAATCGGTGTGCACACACCGGTGACGTAGCCAGACGTGACCGAACGCGTATGTGTCGCGTTGACGTCGACTCCGACGGCGAGCCGGCCGGGCCCGGCCGTGAAATTCGCGTGCATCGAGCCGAGCGACTCGCCCAGCACGACATGGGCGCCGCCGTGGAACAGGCCGACCGGCTGTGTGTTGCCGGCCACCGGCATCCGTGCTGCTGCGCGCTCGTGGGTGAGCTCGATCCATTCGAAGCCCATCTTCTCCGCGAGGGCACCGCCGCCGAGGCGACGAGCCCACTCGATTCCCTCGGACGTCGCAGCAGCGCTGTCGGCCATGTCCCACCCTCAGTCGTCGGCGGCAGAGAACGTCGGCACCCCTGGTTAGGCTGATGAGGTGACCGACTCCGAGAAGCCTACCCTCCTGGTCGTCGACGGACACTCCCTGGCCTACCGTGCGTTCTACGCGCTGCCGGTGGAGAACTTCTCGACGAAGGACGGCCAGCACACCAACGGCATCTATGGGTTCCTGGCGATGCTGGTGAACCTCGTCAAGGCCGAACGACCCACCCACCTCGCGGTCGCGTTCGACACGTCGCGGCACTCGTTCCGCACCGACGTGTACCCCGAGTACAAAGCGAATCGCACCGAGACCCCGGCACCGTTCCAAGGGCAGATCCCGCTACTGCAGGAGTGCCTGGCGGCCATGAGTATCCCCGTGCTGCAGAAGACCGAGATCGAGGCCGACGACATCCTCGCGACGCTTGCGACACGCGGCGCCGCCGAGGGCTTCCACGTGCTGGTGTGCTCCGGCGACCGCGACACCATCCAGCTCGTGGGCGACGACATCACGCTGCTCTACCCGAACGTGCAGGGTGTGTCGCAGCTCAAGCGCTACGACCGCCAGGCGGTCATCGACAAGTACGGTGTGCCGCCCGAGCAGTACCCCGATATCGCGGCGCTGGTGGGGGAGACGAGCGACAACCTGCCGGGCGTGCCCAAGGTCGGCGAGAAGACCGCCGTGAAGTGGCTGACGAGGTTCGGCTCGCTCGACGAGCTGCTCGCACGTGCCGACGAGGTGACCGGCGTCGTGGGCGGAAACCTGCGCGAGCACCTCGACGACGTGAAGCGCAATCGCTCGCTCAACCGGCTGCTCACCGATGTCGAGCTTCCGGTCGGGCCGGCCGATCTGGCGGTGCAGCCGATCGACGCGCAGGCCGTGCGCGACATCTTCGCCCGGCTCGAGTTCCGCACGCTGCTGCCGCGGGTGTTCGAGATGGCGGGTGCCGCACTCGCCGACGCCGATGACACCGCGCGTACCGCCGCGACGACCGCCCCCGAGCCCGCGCAGGTCGACGCCGACGCGCTCACAGGATGGCTCGACGCGGCCGACGGCGCACCCCTCGCCCTGGTGGTCGAGACGACAGGCAACCTTCCCGCCCGCGTGGGGATCGCGAGCGATGCCGAGGCGGTCGAGTTCGACTGGACGGCGGATGCTGTCGCCTCGGCCTTCGGCGAATGGCTCGCCGCCGACGCCCCGAAGGTGCTGCACGACGCGAAGCCGCAGGTCAAGGCGCTGCGCCGTGCACAGGTGGGCCTCGGCGGGCTGTCGTTCGACACGCTGCTCGCCGGGTGGCTGCTGCGCCCGAGCCTGCCCGACAAGACCCTCGCCGACCTCGTCGACCGGTACCTCGGCGAGAAGCTGCCCGAGGCCGACCCGGCCCAACTCGTCCCCGAGACCGAGGGCGCGACGCCGGGCCAGCGCGCGTGGTACGTGCTGCGCCTCGCCGAGGCGTTGCGCGGCGAGCTTCCCGACGGCGTGGCGGCGGTGCTCACAGACATCGAGCTGCCGACCCTGTCGACGCTGGCCGACATGGAGCTGGCCGGGGTCGCCGTGTCGCACGAGAAGCTGTCGGGCTTCTCCGCTGAACTGGCTGCCCGCGCCGACGGCATCGCGCAGGACGCGTATGCGACGATCGGCCGCGAGGTGAACCTGGGTTCGCCGAAGCAGCTGCAGGAGGTGCTCTTCGAGGACCTGCAGCTGCCCAAGACCCGCAAGACGAAGACCGGGTACTCGACGGATGCCGCGGTGCTCGCCGATCTGCAGGAGAGCAATCCGCACCCGTTCCTGAACCTGCTGCTCGAGCATCGCGAGGCCACGAAACTGCGCCAGATCATCGAGTCGCTCGACGGCTCGATCGCCGCCGACGGGCGCATCCACACCACCTACGTGCAGACCGGCAGCCAGACCGGCCGGCTGTCGAGCACGGATCCGAACCTGCAGAACATCCCGGTGCGCACCGAGGAGAGCCGTCGCATCCGATCGGCCTTCGAGGTGGGCGCGGGCTACGAGACGCTGCTGACAGCGGACTACTCCCAGATCGAGATGCGCATCATGGCGCACCTGTCTGAGGACCCCGGTCTGATCGAGGCGTTCAACTCGGGGGAGGACACGCACCGCTTCGTCGGCGCGCGCGTGTTCGGTGTGGCCCCCGAGGATGTGGATGCGAACATGCGCACCAAGGTCAAGGCCATGTCGTACGGCCTCGTCTACGGACTCAGTGCTTTCGGGCTGTCGAAACAGCTGCGCATCGAGCAGTCCGAGGCCAAACAGCTGATGACCGAGTACTTTCTGCGCTTCGGCGCCGTGCGCGACTATCTGCGCTCCTCGGTCGAGCAGGCACGCATCGACGGATACACGGAGACGATCTTCGGCCGCCGCCGACCGTTCCCCGACCTCAGCAGCCCCAACCGCGTGCTGCGCGAGAATGCGGAGCGCGCAGCCCTCAACGCGCCGATCCAAGGCAGCGCGGCAGACATCATGAAGATCGCGTTGTTCCGCATCCACGAGGCGCTGCGCGCACAGGGCCTGGGTTCGCGGGTGCTGCTGCAGATCCACGACGAGCTGGTCGTGGAGGTCGCTGCGGGCGAGTGGGATGCGACCGAGCAGATCGTGCGTACCGAGATGGCCGGGGCGACCACACTGACGGTACCTCTGGACGTGCAGATCGGGCGCGGCACCGACTGGAACCAGGCCGGGCACTGACCGGTGATGAGGCTCGAGGCATGACAGATTCTCCGCGCACTCCTTCCGCGATCGACACCCTCGCCGAAGAGTGGGTCGACACGGTCGCCGAGCTCTCACCCGTCGCCGGCACCTACATCGGCCGTGACGAATACAACGACCGCTACGGCGACTACTCGCCCGATGGGGCGGCCGACGCCGCTGCGAAGGCACGAGCGACACTCACCGCGCTGAACGCCCTCGAGCCGCTCGACGACGTCGATGTCGTCACCAAGGACGCACTCGGTCGTGATCTCGAGCTCACGCTCGCGGTGCACGACGCCCGGTGGCACCTGCGCGATCTGAACGTGATCGCCTCGGCGCCGCAAGACATCCGGGCGGTGTACGACCTCATGCCGACCGAGTCCGCCGACGACTGGACCGTCATCGCGACCCGTATGGGCGCGATCCCGTCCGCCATCGCCGGGTACATCTCCACATTGCGCGCCGGCATCGCCGAGGGCGTGGTGCCCGCGCGGCGACAGGTCGCAGAGGTCGCGACCCAAGTCTTGCGCTACACCGGCGACACCGGCTTCTTCGCCGCGTTCGTCGCAGGGGCGGCCACCCGCGACGGCGGTGAGCTGCCGGCATCCCTCACCCGTGATCTCGCCTCGGCCTCGGGCGCCGCCCGCGAGGCCTACGATACGCTGGCCGAGTTTCTCCGCACCGAGCTGGCACCGGTCGCGGGGGAGAAGGACGCGGTGGGGCGCGAGCTGTACGCGCTGCAGTCGCAGCGCTTCCTCGGCGCGAAGATCGACCTCGACGAGACCTACGAGTGGGGTATCGGCGAGCTCGCCCGCATGGTCGCCGAGCAGGAGGCGATTGCCGAAGAGATCGAGCCCGGGGCCTCGGTCGAAGAGGCCGTGGTATCGCTCGAGGCCGATGCGTCGTCACGCCTGCACGGCACCGACGCACTGCAGGAGTGGATGCAGCGCGTGAGCAACCAGGCGGTCGAGGAACTCGGCCGCACACACTTCGACATCCCCGAGCCGGTGCGTCGCCTGGAGTGCATGATCGCCCCCACCCAGGAGGGCGGCATCTACTACACCGGCCCGACCGACGACTTCTCGCGCCCCGGCCGCATGTGGTGGTCGGTACCCGAAGGCGTGGAGGACTTCGACACGTGGCGCGAGCTGACCACCGTGTACCACGAGGGCGTTCCGGGCCACCACCTGCAGATCGGGCAGGCCGTGTACAACCGCGCCGAGCTCAATGCGTGGCGTCGCCTGCTGTCGGGGTCGTCCGGGCACGCCGAGGGCTGGGCACTGTATGCCGAGCGGTTGATGGACGAGCTCGGCTACCTGTCGACGCCGGCCGACCGTCTGGGCATGCTCGACGGGCAGCGCATGCGCGCCGCCCGTGTCGTGCTCGACATCGGCGTGCACCTCGGCAAGCCCCGCCTGGACGGAGACGGTGTCTGGGATGCCGACAACGCCCTCGAGTTCATGTCGCGCAACGTCAACATGCCCGACGAGTTCGTGCGCTTCGAGGTCAACCGGTACCTGGGCTGGCCGGGTCAGGCGCCCTCATACAAGGTCGGTCAGCGCATCTGGGAGCAGATCCGCGACGAGTACAAGGCGCGCAAGGGCGACGCATTCGACATCAAACAGTTCCACAAGAAGGCGCTCGACCTCGGCGGCGTCGGGCTCGACACGCTGCGCATGGCGGTCGGCCGGCTCTGATCAGCCGTTGCGCGGCCCGTCGCCTCGCCGCAGCACCGCCATGGGCGCCATGGCTACGCCGCGATCCTCGTGTCGGGAATGTGCGCGTGGCATCCACTGTTCTGTCTCTGGGGACTGATAGGAGCCATAGATGACCTCGCCCGAGAAGCTGCAGTTCGGTCTCGACACCTTCGGTGACGTGACAGTGGATGCCACCGGCCACCCCGTCTCGCAGGCGCAGACGATTCGCGATGTCGTCGCGCAGGCCGAGCTCGCCGACGAGGTCGGGCTGGACGCCTTCAGCGTGGGGGAGCATCACCGCAAGGACTTCTCGATCTCGAGCCCCGATATCGTTCTGGCCGCCGCGGCGTCACGCACCGAACGCCTGCGTCTGGGCACCGCGGTGACGGTACTCTCCTCAGACGACCCGGTGCGTGTGTACGAGCGCTTTGCGACGCTGGATGCGGTGTCGAACGGCCGGGCCGAGATCACGCTGGGCCGCGGCTCGTTCATCGAGTCTTTCCCGCTGTTCGGCTTCGATCTCAGCGACTACGAGGTGCTCTTCGAGGAGAAGCTCGAGCTGTTCCGCATGCTCACGGAAGAGAAGCCGGTCACCTGGAGCGGTGCCACGCGCGCCGCGCTCGAGAACGCCAACGTGTATCCCAAGACCGAGAACGGCTTTCCCGTGTGGGTGGGCGTCGGCGGCAGTCCCGAGTCGGTCGTGCGTGCAGCTCGGCACGGGTTCGGTCTGATGCTGGCGATCATCGGCGGATCGGCGGCCCGCTTCCGGCCGTTCGTCGATCTGTTTCACCGATCACTCGAGACGTTCGAGCAGCCGGCACGACCTGTCGGCGTGCACTCGCAGGGTCATATCGCCGAGACCGACCAGCAGGCGTGGGACGAGCTGTACCCCGCGATGGAGGTCAGCCGCAACACGATCGGTGCTGAGCGCGGCTGGCCGCCGTTCAGTCGCATGCAGTTCCAGCAGGACGTCGGCCCCGACGGCGCGACCTACGCCGGGTCGCCCGAGACGGTCGCGCGCAAGATCGCCGCGACGATCGTCGCACTCGATCTCGATCGTTTCGACCTCAAGTACGCCAACGGCGCCATGCCTCACGAGCAGCTGATGCGGTCGATCGAACTGTTCGGCACGCGGGTGGTGCCGCGGGTGCGCGAACTTCTGGCGACGGGTTCATAGGCTGGGGTTCGTGACCTCCGTTCGCTTCGTCGCCATCGGCGACTCCTTCAGCGAGGGCGTCGGCGACGAGCTGCCCGACGGCCGCGCACGCGGGTGGGCCGATCTCGTGGCTCAGGGGTGGGCGGATGCCGCGGGCGAGCCGATCGAGTATGCCAACGTCGCGATCCGCGGAAAGCTGATCTGGCCCATCGTCGAACAGCAGCTCGAACCCGCACTGGCCTTGAAGCCGACGCACCTGTCGTTCAACGGCGGCGGTAACGACATGCTGAGACCCCGCACGTCCGTGCAGTCCGTCGCCGACGCGTTCTCGCTCGTGCTCAAGCGCTGCGATCAGGAGGGTGTTCGCCTGATCCTGCTGTCAGGGGCGAACCCGTCGGGTCAGCTGCCGATGGGGCGCCTGATCCAACGACGCGGCGACCTCCTGTCCGATGCCGTCGTCGCGCGCGTCGCCGACCGCCCCGATGTCGTGCGTGCCCTGAACTGGCCCGACCGCGAGCTGAGCAGTCCGACGTACTGGTCGGACGACCGCCTGCACATGAACAGTCGCGGGCACCATCGCGTGGCCGCGCGTGTACTCAGCGCACTGGATCTCGACGTGCCGGCGGAGTGGTGGTCGCTTCCCGAGCTCCCCGCCTCCCAGCGGCGACGCGGCATCGGCTACTACCGCGAGCATGTCGGCCCCTGGGTGCGCCGGCGCCTGACCGGAACGTCGTCGGGGGACGGCCGCGTGCCCAAGCATGCCGAGTGGGTGACGGTCGCACCGGGTGCTTAGCAGCCGACCCCGTTCGGGTCTTCGATGCAGTTGCGGTCCACCAGGGCGGTGTGCGCTTCGACGATGCGAACCTCGTAGCCGGCGGGTGTGGACGCCACCTGACCGGTCACCGGGATACGGACCGAGCCCCACTGCACGGTCGCGTCGAACAGCGTCGCGACGGTCACCGTGTACGTACCGCGTGCGCGGTACACGTGGCTGGTCGCCGTGGGCGTGAACTGTGCCTGCCCGAGGCTCGACCACGATGCCCCTCCGGTGGTCGTCGTCTGACTCGTCCCGTCACCGTAGTCGAACCGGTACGCCGCAGGAGTGAACCGCACCGAGACGTCTCTGCCGAACAGAGAGCCGTGCACATCGTGCTCGGTCGAGCCCGCGATGACGTTCGTCGGCGCGCCCACGAGTCCCACTCCGTCGGGCTCACCGCCCAGGCTCGGCATCGCCGGCACAAAGCTCGCAAGATCACTCGCCGACACGGTCGGGATCGCCTCACCCTCACCCTCCACCGGCGCACACAGATACGGCTGCGTCGGATCGTCGAAGCAGTCATCAGACCAGTACTGGCTCGGCGACGGAGACGGCGCCGGAAGAGGTGCGGCCCTACCACCGTT
>NZ_JBKEAF010000016.1:0-4950 GCF_047971895.1 Microbacterium sp. | reverse complement strand
CGCATGGCACGTCTTGCCGGCGTCGACATCCCGCGCGACAAGCGCGTGGTGATCGCCCTCACCTACATCTACGGCATCGGCCGTACCCGCTCCGTCGAGATCCTCGCGGCCACCGGGATCGATGAGTCGATCCGCGTGAAGGACCTCAGCGACGACCAGCTCATCGCCCTCCGCGACCACATCGAGGCCACCTACAAGGTGGAGGGCGACCTCCGCCGTGAGGTCGCCGCCGACATCCGCCGCAAGGTCGAGATCGGCTCCTACGAAGGCCTGCGTCACCGCCGCGGCCTCCCGGTGCGTGGCCAGCGCACCAAGACCAACGCGCGCACCCGCAAGGGCCCCAAGCGCACCGTCGCCGGCAAGAAGAAGGCGCGCTAAGCGCCCGGCCAAGGTTTAGGAGAACACGCACATGGCACAGGCCAAGTCCGCCGCGCGCAAGCCGCGCCGCAAGGAGAAGAAGAACATCGCGCTGGGTCACGCCCACATCAAGTCGACGTTCAACAACACCATCGTCTCGATCACCGATCCGTCGGGCGCCGTCATCAGCTGGGCGTCGTCGGGCGGTGTGGGGTTCAAGGGCTCGCGCAAGTCGACCCCGTACGCTGCCGGCATGGCCGCGGAAGCCGCCGCCCGCCAGGCGCAGGAGCACGGCGTCAAGAAGGTCGACGTCTTCGTGAAGGGCCCGGGCTCGGGGCGCGAGACGGCGATCCGCTCGCTGACCGCCGCCGGCCTCGAGGTCGGTTCGATCCAGGACGTGACACCACAGGCGCACAACGGCTGCCGGCCCCCCAAGCGCCGCCGCGTTTGACGCAGCGAAGCCCCGAAGACAACTCAACATCTCACCGATAAGCACGTGTCATATAGCGGGCACGTGATCGAAAGGAACACATAGTGCTCATTGCACAGCGTCCCACCCTGACCGAGGAGAAGATCTCGGAGTTCCGCAGCCGGTTCGCCATCGACCCGCTGGAGCCCGGATTCGGCTACACGATCGGCAACGCGATGCGCCGCAGCCTGCTGTCGTCGATTCCCGGTGCGGCCGTCACGTCGATCCGGATCGACGGCGTCCTCCACGAGTTCAGCACCATCCCCGGGGTGAAGGAGGATGTCACCGAGATCATCCTCAACATCAAACAGCTCGTGGTTTCGAGCGAGCGCGACGAGCCCATCACGGCGTACCTGCGCAAGACGGGTTCCGGTGAGGTCACGGCCGCCGACATCTCGGCTCCCGCCGGCGTCGAGGTGCAAAACCCCGAGCTGGTCATCGCGACCCTCAACGACACCGCCAAGTTCGAGCTCGAGCTCACCATCGAGCGCGGTCGCGGATACGTGTCGGCGACCCAGAACCGCAACGAGTACGCCGAGGCCGGCCAGATCCCGGTCGACTCGATCTACTCGCCGGTGCTGAAGGTCAGCTACCGCGTCGACGCGACGCGTGCCGGTGAGCGCACCGACTTCGACAAGCTCGTGCTGGATGTCGAGACCAAGCCGTCGATCGCGCCGCGCGACGCGGTCGCCTCGGCCGGTCGCACCCTCACCGAGCTGTTCGGCCTCGCCCACGAGCTGAACGTCGAGGCCGAGGGCATCGAGATCGGCCCCGCACCGGTCGAGACGGTGCTGTCGAACGAGCTGTCGATGCCGATCGAGGACCTCGACCTGTCGGTGCGATCCTACAACTGCCTCAAGCGCGAGGGCATCAACACTGTCTCGGAGCACGTCGCACTCAGAGAGACGCAGCTCATGAACATCCGCAACTTCGGTCAGAAGTCGGTCGACGAGGTGCGCGACAAGCTCGTGTCGCTCGGTCTGTCGCTCAAGGACTCGGTGCCCGGCTTCGACGGCGCCCAGTTCTTCGGCGGCTACGACGACGAGACCGCCTGACCTTTCTACCTGGAATCCCTGGAGTAACTGAGTATGCCCAAGCCCACGAAGGGACCGCGCCTCGGCGGCGGCCCCGCACACGAGCGGCTGCTGCTGGCGAACCTCGCCGCCGCGCTGTTCACCCACAAGTCGATCAAGACGACCGAGACCAAGGCCAAGCGCCTGCGTCCACTCGCCGAGCGTCTCATCACGTTCGCGAAGCGCGGCGACCTGCATGCGCGCCGTCGTGTGCTGTCGGTCATCGGTGACAAGGAGGTCGTGCACGTCCTCTTCACCGAGATCGCACCGCTGGTCGCCGACCGTGAGGGCGGCTACACCCGCATCACGAAGGTCGGCAACCGCAAGGGCGACAACGCCCCGATGGCGGTCATCGAGCTCGTGCTCGAGCCGGTGAACCCGAAGCCGAAGAGCGCGAAGAAGTCCGCGCCTGCGGCCGAGGCCGCACCTGAGCCCGAGGCGGAGGTCGAGGAGGCGGCGACCGAGGCCGTTGCCGAGGCCGACGAGGCGCAGGACGCAGCCGACGAGGTCGCCGAGGGCAACGACGCAGCGGATGCCGGTGCCGAGTCGCCCGAGGAGGGCGCCGCCGCCGAAGAGGAGAAGCCCGAGTAGGCATCCCGCATGTTGTGAGACCCGCACACCGCGTCGGTGTGCGGGTCTCGTGCGTTCGGCGTGGGGCGCGGGAAGCAGCGCCCGGGCGCGGGTCAGTGCACGCCGAGGCGGTCGCGGTACGCCTCGTACTGCGCGAAGCGCCACTCGCGCATCTCGGCGCGGTAGATCTCGTCGACCCGGCTTTGCTCGGCCGCGTCGAGGGCCGTGCCGACCGTGTCGGCGAACAGGCGGCCCCCGGCATCGCCGGGGTGGATGCGGTCGCCGGCGAGCAGGTCGGTATGGGCGTCGGCCACCGCCGACCATGCCGCCACGGTGACGTTCGGGTGCGCGTCGGCGAAGGCGCGCAGCTCGCTGTTCACCCCGGGGATCCAGCTGCGAGGCGCATATGCGTCGACGAGGATGAGCTGCCGATCGGGGCCGACGATATCGAGCGCCTCTTGCATGGCCGACGCGGCGACGGGCCCATTGGTGCCCAGCGCGAGCACGACGAACTCGCGCAGCTGCCCGCCGGCATCCAGGTTGCGCAGGATCGTCGGGGCCGCCCACATCGAGCGCGACACGGCGGCGTCGACCGAGATGCCGGGGAACCGCTCGAGCAGCGCGCCCGCCGAGGCGAGCATGACCGAGTCGCCGACGGCCGTCACCTGCGCGCCGGTCACGGGGACGGGCTCGGGGGGCACGGGCATCCCGGGCGGGTCGAGCAGATCGTCGGGAGGCTCCGCCGGGACCGCGCCCGGGCTCGGTGTCTGTGTCGGCGAAACCGACGGCGTGGCGCTCTCGAGCGCCGTCTGTCCGGCGGTGATGGCGTCCTCGGCGCTGGTGGTCTGCGGTGCCGCGGCGATGGCCGCGGTGGTGCCGCCGATCACGGCGACCGTGGCGGCGAGGGCGGTGAGGGCGCCGAAGCGCGCGGCGGGCGCACCGCCGAGGGCCGTGCCGAGCCGTGTGAGCGACCCGCGGAACCCGTGGCGCCGCACCGGCTGCTCGACGAACCGGTACGACAGCTCGGCAGCCACGACGGTGACGACGAGCGCGGCCACCCCGACGCCGACCGGCACCAGGTGGCCGGGCCCGCGCCCCTCAGCCCAGGCCATGAGCAGCACGAGCACGGGCCAGTGCCACAGATAGAGGCCGTACGAGCGGTCGCCGATCCAGCGCAGCGGGGGCACGTCGATGCCGGCGCCGAACCACGAGCGCGGCCACGCCCCGGCGGCGATGGCGAGTGCCGAGAGCAGGCTGGCCGCGACCAGCTCGCCCGGGAAGGTCGCCACCGAGTCGCCCGCGGGTATCGTTCCCACCACGATGAGCCCGGCGACGGCGGCGCCCCCGACCGCCAGCGAGACGATCCGCGCGGGGGCGCGCAGCATCCATTCCGCGGGGTCCCGCACGACCGGCCGCAACCCGAACGCGAGCGCGACGCCCAGCAGAATGCCGAACGCGTGCGAGTCGGTGCCGAAGTAGGCGCGGGTCGTATCGGCGCCGACGGCGATGAGCACGCCCATCCACGTCGCCGACACCGCGGCGGCCGCCAGGGCGACGGTCGTGCGCAGCCACCGCCACGGCAGCAGCAGGAACAGGGGCAGCACGAGCGGCCACAGCACGTAGAACTGCTCTTCGACGGCGAGCGACCACAGGTTGCGGAAGAGCTCGGGAGTGTCTTGCGTGAAGTAGCTGGTGCCGGCGGCCAGCGAGACCCAGTTGTAGCTGAAGGTCGCCGCGCCGATGATCTGCGCGCCCATCTTCACGAGCACGTCGCCGCCGATCAGCCACGCGACGCTCGCGCACACCGTGACCAGCAGGGCGAGGGCGGGGAGCAGGCGCCGGGCGCGTCGCCGCCAGAACGGCAGCAGCCGCACCGTGCCGGTCTTGTCGCGCTCATTCAGCAGCAGGGTCGTGATGAGAAAGCCGCTGATGACGAAGAACACGTCGACGCCGATGAACCCGCCCTGCATGAACCACTGCGGGAACAGGTGGTAGACGACGACGAGTGCAACCGCGATCGCGCGCAGTCCGTCGAGCCCCGTGAGGCGCAGCGGCGGGCGCGCGGGCACAACGGAGGCGGCGTCGTTCATGAGGCTTTCGGGCGAGGGGAGTGGATGCTTCGCCGCACCGATTCTAAGCCGTGCCGTGGCTAGGCTGGAAGTCGTGCGGATCCGCCTCGACATCGCCTATGACGGCTCGCACTTCCGCGGGTGGGCCCGCCAGCCCGGACTGCGCACCGTGCAGGGCACCCTGGAGGACGCGCTTGGACGCGTGCTGCGCACCGAGACCCGGCTCGTCGTCGCCGGCCGCACCGACACCGGCGTGCACGCCACCGGCCAGGTGGCGCACGTCGACGTCGACGACGAGGTGTGGGCGGCGGCCACGGCGCACCGGCGCCGGGGGCCCGAGGCATCCGATCCTCTCGCCGTCTTCGCGCGCCGCGTCACGGGCGTGCTCGGCGCATACTCCGATGTCGTCGTG
>NZ_JBKEAF010000135.1:0-36481 GCF_047971895.1 Microbacterium sp. | reverse complement strand
TGATCGTGCGGGGCCTGCTTGAACGTTCGCCCGAAGGCGTCACCAACATCGTCGCCGACGGGTTCGAAGACGTGAAGGTGGGAGTGCGGCATCGGTCGCGGGACTTCCAGTGACAGCTCAGGCGGAAAGGGTCCCGGCGCGAAGGCACCGGGACCTTGCAGACCCCGGCGAGTTCGAACCGCACCCTACCCTGGTCGTCGACCTTGGCGTCGAGAACACGGTCAGTGAGAGCAGCGTATGCCGTCGGGTCGAAAAACACGTGGCACCCGACTCCTCGACGACGTCATCGCTCTCTTCGCGACTTGCCAGCGTCAGGGCGAACCCGGCGCGGGGATCGTCCGCACCGGCGATGCGCAGGCCGGACTCGTCCGTTCCGGCGTTCTGCACCACGATCCCCTCCACGACCGTGGCGGCGTTCTCCGTCAGTGTCAGCATGTGCTTTCCTTTCGGTTCCGAAGCGGCCACGATTCCGAGATTCGACGGGCGATGCAACCGCACGGCGATTCTCGGGTTCACGGCGGATGTCGGAACGCCCACCGTGTGGGCGGCCCGCTATCTGCACCTGAACGGTCGGCGGCGGCTGCTCGGCTCGTTCACGCACGGATCGATGGCGAACGCCTTGCCGCTGGCGCGGGGCGCGCAGGCGGTGGACCGCGAGCGTCAGGTCGTCGCGCTGGCCGGTGGCGGGCTCGCGATGCTCATGGGTGATCTGCTGTCGATCGTGCAGAACGAGCTGCCGGTCAAGATCGTCGCGGGCGCTGGTGCCGGTGCACTGGCCGCACGGACGTCTGGCACGGTGAGCGAACGACGATTGGTCGTTACCGACCGAAGGGGTTGATTGTGAACCCAACCGGACCTGCTGCGAAGGCTGCCATCGCTGCTGTGGTGCGTGTCACCTCGCTCACTCTGGCCGGGTGCTTCCCGAACCCACTCGACCAGCTCCGCGAAGAGGTGGCAAAGGGTGGTGCAGAAGAGCTGATCGAGGGACTCACGGGCGGAGGAGTGGATGTCGACGTCGATGACCCGAAGACGGCCGCCGAGCAGGCTCGTCAGGCACTTCTCTCCGATGGCTGGAGGGAAGCCTTCTGGTCGAACGGATCGGGAATGGTGAACGGGATGCTCCAAAAGGGCGACTTCGGCGTCTACGTGTCGGCGGCCGACGCCGGAAGCGACGCCCTGCTCTCGTATGGCGTGCTCCAGACTTCCGAGGGCAGCTGAGCCGGGCGAGTCACCGCGGTACACGCGGCGTGGGCCATGCGGGCCACGCTTGCATAGACTGGATGCCGCCAGCCTCTGTAGCTCAATGGAAGAGCAGTTGCGTCCTAAGCAAACGGTTGGGGGTTCGAGTCCCTCCAGGGGCACCAGTTGTTCCGTCGCATTGCGATGGCCTCGCCCCGGGCCCCTCGCAAACGGACGGTGATGATCAACGGGGAAGTCTCGCACGGGTGGAACGCGATCGGCAGCGCCACGGTGCGGCCGCCGGTGCCGGGGCGCTCGCCGTCGGCGTGGCAATCGTCGGCGTCGGGTACACGGGACTGGAGACGTACTATCTCGCACGGGTCGACCCGTCACTGCGCATCGCCGTCATCGAGCAGCGGTTCGCCGAGTACGGTGCTTCGGGCAGGAACGGCGGATGGCTCACCGATTCGATCACGGGCGGTCGCCAGCAGCACGCCGCGCACGGTCGCGGCGAGGTCGGGCGCTTCCAGCGTGCGATGAACGATACGGTCGACGAGGTCATCCGGGTGGCCGCCGCAGAGGGCATCGACGCCGACATCCGGAAGGGCGGCGAGTTCACCGTCGCCTGCACCCCGGCGCAGGAGGCGTGACTTCGCGCGGCGACGGTGGGGAGCAGGAGTGGGAGAGCGCCGACGTCCAGCTGCCAGGGCTGCGCCGGCTGTGGCTGCCGATGGACTCGTCTCTCATCGTCACCGAGCCGCTGCGCTGGATCGCCACGAAAGGGCTCTACGCCGCGTAGGGAATCGCCGACCGCAACGAGGCCAGCGGCGGAAGCCGCACATCGCTGATCGCGCACGTCACCGACGTGATCACCGTTCGTCGGTGAGAGCCGGTGGCCGCACGCCGCCCACCGTGGATAGGCTCGAGCGGGAGGGGGCAGCCATGAGTGACACGATCGTTGTGGGAGTGGCGAAGGAGCCCGCGACCAGGCGCGCGGCGGGGTGGGCTGTGGCCCGTGCGGCGGCGCGCGGCGAGCAGGTCGAGCTGCTCGGTGTCGTGGGCGGCGCCGTCGGTGCGGTTGGTGAGGGAGAGCTGGTCGCGGCGGCGATGGCGGCGACGCAGGAGATGCTGGATGCCGAGGCTCACCGTCACTCCGAGTCCGGCGTCGCGATCCGCACGCGTGTCGAGGTGGGCGATCCGGTAGCGGCACTCGTCGACGCGTCGAAGGATGCGGTGCTCATCGTGCTGGGCAGCGACTACCGCGGCCCCGAATCGGGCCCGGCACGCGGGTCGCGTGGCATCCGCATCGTCGCCGATGCTGCGTGCCCTGTTGTCGTCGTTCCCGACCTCGAACTCGGCGATCGCCGCGGAGTCGTGGTCGGCGTCGACGGGTCACCGGTGTCGGCGGGTGCGATCGCCTTCGCTGCTGCCGAGGCCGCTCGTGCCGGTGAACCGCTCATCGCGGTCGCCGTGTGGTCGCCGATCGCCTCGCCACGGCACGCGCCCCTGGTCATCCCCGAGGACTACCGCAGCGGAATGAATCTGGTCGCCCACGAGACCCTCGATGAGGCGCTGGCGGAGGTGCGGCTGCAGCATCCCGGCCTCGTCATCGACGATCGCGCGGTCGAGGGTTACCCGTCGGCGGTGATCAACCAGCTGGCCACCGACGCGCGCCTCGCCGTCGTCGGGTCGCGCGGCCGCGGCCCCGTGCGGCGCTTCCTGCTCGGCTCGATCAGCCACGAGGTGCTGCAGCGGCTCGCGACCGTCACCGCCGTCGTTCGGTAGCCCGACGCGCGGCAGCCGGGCTGCGCGACGTGTCGGTCAGATGACGTCGTTTGTCACGCCCCTCCACGCACTGCGCCGACTGTGCCAGGCTCGAGGTGACAGGCAGGTGGAGCATGACGGGACCGGTTCCCCACGCGGGCCTCGATGGGAACTGACCGCGGTGGGAGTCGACGGCTGGCGGCTGTGCGACAACGCGGTGGTGGTTGACGATACCGCCCACGTCGTTGCCTACATCGAGAAGGCCGACGCCGCACCTTCGCGACGCTCGACGAGGTGGTGTGCGAGGCCCGCAATCGGAGGCTGCGGGGCGAGACGAGCGGACCACGACGGCCCGTGCCTATCGCTCACTTCGCGCCCCGCGCGCACTGACTCACGACGTGGCTGTCACCGTGGCGCCGCACATTCCGCAGACGCCGGTGCCCGGCACCTCGACGAAGCAATCGGGGCACAGCGGCGCCGGCCGCTCCGGCGCTGCCGGTGTGCGCTTTGGCGCAGCACGGCGGGGTGCCGGGCCGCGGGATGCCGCGGGTGCCGCACGCTTCGCAGCGGGAACGTGCGCCGCGCAGTAGAACCGCACGAATCCGTCGTGATTCTTGGGGTGGCGGTGCTTGTACGCCCATAACTCGGGGCGTGGCAGCGGCTCGGCGTCGGCACCGCACGCAACGCAGCGGGCCGGGTCGCCAGGGAGCACCTCGGCGAGGATGAACGGGGTCTCGAACGCGAGGCCATCGCGCCAATCGGATGCTGCGACGACTCTCATACCTCCACGGTAGGCGACGTTCGCGGTGCCGAAGGCCCGGTGAGGGTGAACAGCCCGTGGTTCGCCATCGGAAACGACGGCGACGGTGCCCCCATCGTCGATGGCGACGCCGACCCCTCGACATTTCAGTTAACACTCGCTAACCTAAACGGGTGAGCGCCGATGACCGCATGACCTATGACGACCTTGTCGCCGAGCTGCGCGAGCGCACCGCGGTGGCTGCGCTCGGCGGCCCGGAGCACTCGCGGGAGCGGCACACCGCCCGTGGCAAGATGCTCGCCCGCGACCGCATCGACGCGCTGCTCGACCGCGGCAGCCCCTTCCTCGAGCTGTCGCCGCTCGCCGCCGACGGCATGTACGGCGGCGACGCACCGTCGGCGGGCGTCGTCGCCGGCATCGGGCTCGTGCACGGGCGGCACGTCATGGTGGTCGCCAACGACGCCACGGTGAAGGGTGGCACGTACTATCCGATGACAGTGAAGAAGCACCTGCGCGCGCAGGAGGTTGCCGCCGAGAACCGGCTGCCGTGCATCTACCTCGTCGACTCGGGCGGCGCGTTCCTGCCGATGCAGGACGAGGTGTTCCCCGACCGTGACCATTTCGGGCGCATCTTCTACAACCAGGCCCGGATGTCGCGCGACGGCATCCCGCAGATCGCTGCCGTTCTCGGCTCGAGCACCGCGGGCGGTGCCTATGTGCCGGCGATGAGCGACGAGACGGTGATCGTGCGCGACCAGGGCACGATCTTCCTCGGCGGTCCGCCGCTGGTGAAGGCCGCGACCGGTGAGGTCGTCTCGGCCGAGGACCTCGGCGGCGGTGTCGTGCACACCCGCGTGTCGGGCGTGGCCGATCACCTCGCCGAGAACGACGAGCACGCGCTGCAGATCGTCCGTGACATCGTGGCGACCCTGGGTTCGGGGAGCGGGGGAGCGCAGCACATGCCGCTCCCCGAGCGTGTCGAGGGGCCGTCCAAGGACCCCGCCACCCTCACCGATGTCGTGCCGGTCGGGCTGAACGTGCCATACGACGCACACGAGATCATTGACCGCATCGTCGACGGCGGCTCGTTCCACGAGTTCAAGCGCGACTACGGAGAGACGCTCGTCACCGGGTTCGCGCGCATCCACGGGCACCGTGTCGGCATCCTCGCCAACAACGGCGTGCTGTTCGGCGAGTCGGCGCTGAAGGGCGCGCACTTCATCCAGCTGTGCGACCAGCGCGGCATCGCACTGGTGTTCCTGCAGAACATCACGGGGTTCATGGTCGGCAGGGAATACGAGTCGGGGGGCATCGCCAAGCACGGAGCAAAGATGGTCAACGCGGTCGCCTGCGCCTCGGTGCCCAAGCTCACCGTCGTCGTCGGCGGGTCATTCGGCGCCGGCACCTACTCGATGTGCGGACGGGCGTATTCCCCGCGATTCCTGTGGCTGTGGCCGGGGGCACGCGTCTCGGTGATGGGCGGTCCGCAGGCCGCATCGGTGCTCTCGACGGTGCGCCGTGACCAGATCGAGGCCGGCGGCGGCGAGTGGTCCGCCGAGGAGCAGGATGCCTTCGAGGCGCCCATCCGAGAGCAGTACGAGGTGCAGGGGAATCCGTACTACTCGACAGCCCGGCTGTGGGACGACGGCATCGTCGAACCCGCCCAGACCCGCGACGTGCTCGGACTCGCCCTCGATGTGGTGTCTCTCGACAGGCCCGAGGAACGGCTCCGGACCCGGGAGCCGGGCCCCTCCTACGGCGTCTTCCGGATGTGAGGAACATGACCAGGATCATCGACACCGTCCTCATCGCGAACCGCGGCGAGATCGCCTGCCGCGTCATCGAGACACTGCGCCGGCTCGGCATCCGCTCGGTCGCGGTGTACAGCGACGCGGATGCCGGCGCCCGGCATGTGCGCCTTGCCGACACCGCCGTACGGCTCGGCCCCGCGCCCGCCGCGCAGAGCTACCTCGACATCGAGCGCGTGCTCGCCGCCGCGCGCGCCACCGGCGCGCAGGCCATCCACCCCGGTTACGGAGTCCTCGCCGAGAACGCCGCCTTCGCCCGCGCCTGCGAACGGGCCGGGATCGTGTTCGTCGGCCCGACGGCCACCGCGATCGAGACGATGGGCGACAAAATCACCGCCAAGCTCGCGGTCGAGGCTCGGGGTGTGCCCACCGTGCCCGGCATCGCCCGGCCCGGCCTCACCGACGACGACCTCATCGCCGCCGCGCCCGGCATCGGCTACCCCCTGCTGATCAAGCCCTCGGCGGGCGGCGGCGGCAAGGGCATGCACGTGGTTGCCGAGGCATCCGACCTTCCCGCCGCCCTCGCCGCCGCCCGCCGCGAGGCCGCCGCGAGCTTCGGCGACGACGCCCTGTTCCTCGAGCGCTACGTGCAGAACCCCCGGCATATCGAGGTGCAGATCCTCGCCGATGCGCACGGCAACATCATCCACCTGGGCGAACGCGAGTGCTCGCTGCAGCGCCGGCACCAGAAGGTGATCGAAGAGGCGCCCTCGCCTCTGCTCGACGAGGCCACGCGCACCCGCATCGGCGAGGCCGCCTGCGAGACGGCCCGCAGCGTCGACTACCGCGGCGCCGGCACGGTCGAGTTCATCGTCGCCGCCGACCGGCCCGACGAGTTCTTCTTCATGGAGATGAACACGCGCCTGCAGGTCGAGCACCCCGTCACCGAGGAGATCACGGGCGTCGACCTCGTCGAGCAGCAGGTGCGCATCGCCGCCGGTGAGCCGCTCGCGGTGACGCAGCGTGACATCGTGCTCACCGGCCACAGCATCGAGGCGCGCGTGTACGCGGAGGACCCGCGTGCGGGCTTCCTGCCGACGGGCGGACGAGTGGATGCCGTGCACCACCCGTCCGGCGAAGGCATCCGTGTCGACACGTGCCTCGAGGACGGCCTCGACGTCTCCATCGACTACGACCCGATGCTCGCGAAGATCATCGCGACCGGCGCCGACCGCGACGAGGCCCGCCGCCGCCTGGTCGCAGCACTCGACGACACGGCGGTGTTCGGCTTCACGACCAACGTCGAGTTCCTGCGGCTGCTGCTCGAACTGCCCGAGGTGGTCGCCGGGCGTCTCGACACGGGGCTGATCGCCCGCGAGCTCGACGGCCTGCGGTTCGCCGACCCGTCACCGCGCGTGTTCGCCGAGGCATCCCTCCTGCTCGCGCGCCGCGACGCGCAGCGCGCACCCGACACGGTGTGGGGCCGGGCCACCGGCTGGCGGCTGGGCGGTGCCGCCCCCAGCCGCTATCGGCTGACCGCCGACGGTGCGCAGCGCACCGTCGAGGTCGGCCCGGGCGAGCGGGTGCGAGTGGCTGCCGGCGAGCCCGGCACCGGCGCGGTGGTCGCCATCGACGAACGCATCGCCGAGGTGCGCGTGGCAGGTACCGTGCGCCGGTTCCCCGCCCTCGTGCGCACCGACGGGGTCGACATCGCCGCAGGCGGGGCCGTGTTCCCCGTGCGCTTCGCACGCATCGAGGCCGCCGCCGACGGCACCGACGCCGTGCCGCACCTGGACTCGCCGATGCCCGGCACCGTCGTGCTCGTGCCCGTCGCCGATGGCGCGCGCGTCGAGGTCGGCGACGCCGTCGCCGTGGTCGAGGCGATGAAGATGGAGCACGTCGTGCGTGCCGCCGTCGCCGGTACCGTCGCGCTGCGGGTGGCCGCCGGCGATCAGGTCACCCGCGGGCAGACTCTCGCCGTGGTCGACCCCGACGACTGAGGCCCGGCTCGGTGCGATCAGTGGGCGGCGTCGTACGCCTCGAGCACGGCGGCGGGCACGCGACCGCGCTCCGAGACGCTGTGCCCGTTCTCTTTGGCCCAGGCGCGCACCGGCGCGAGATCGCGCTGACCGCTGCGTCGCCGGCCGCGCTGCGCCGACCCGGTCGTGGCCCGTCCGGAGACACGGCGCCCGGCTGCGAGGTATGGCTGCAGCGCGTCGCGCAGCTGTGCGGCGTTGCCGTCCGTGAGGTCGATCTCGTAGGCGACGCCGTCGAGGGAGAACAGCACAGTCTCGCCCGCGCCCACCTCCAGCACGGTGCCGTCCAGGTCGTCGACGAGCTGATGCACGATTCTGCGAGCCATGCCCGACAGTTTATAGACCCGAACAGCCGATGAGAACCGTCAGATGACGCCCTGCGCGAGCATTGCGTGGGCGACGCGCTCGAAGCCGGCGCTGTTCGCGCCGACCACGTAGTCACCCGGATGCCCGTACCGCTCGGCGGCGGCGAAGGCCGAGTGGTGCACGTCGCGCATGATGCTGCGCAGCTTGCGCTCGCTGTCTTCGAAGTTCCACCGCTGGCGGGCCGCGTTCTGGCTCATCTCCAACGCCGACGTCGCGACACCGCCCGCGTTGGCGGCCTTGCCGGGCCCGAACAGCACGCCCGCGGCACGGAACGCGTCGACCGCACCGGGGGTCGAGGGCATGTTCGCACCCTCGACGACGACGCGCACACCGTTGGCGATGAGTGCGGCAGCATCCGCTTCGTCCAGCTCGTTCTGCGTGGCCGACGGGATCGCGACGTCCACCGCCACCTCCCACGGCCGGCGGCCCTCCACGAACCGGGCGCTGGGCCGGCGACGCGCGTACTCGTCGACCCGCGCACGCTCGACCTCCTTGACCTGGCGCAGCAGGTCGACGTCGATCCCCGCGTCGTCGATGACGTACCCGGTCGAGTCCGACGCGGTGATCGCCTTCGCGCCGAGCTGGTGGGCCTTGTCGATCGCGTAGATCGCGACATTGCCCGAGCCCGACACGGCGACGCGCTTGCCGTCGAACATGTCGCCGTGCACGCCCAGCATCTCCTGCGCGAAGAAGACCGCGCCGTATCCGGTGGCCTCGGTGCGCACCTCGGCACCGCCCCACTGCACGCCTTTGCCGGTGAACATGCCCGACTCGTGCCGGTTGGTGATCTTGCGGTACTGGCCGAAAAGGTACCCGATTTCGCGCGCGCCCACGCCGATGTCGCCCGCGGGCACGTCGGTGTGCTCACCGAGGTGGCGGTACAGCTCGCCCATGAACGACTGGCAGAACCGCATCACCTCGGCGTCGGAGCGGCCGTGCGGGTCGAAGTCGCTGCCGCCCTTGGCGCCGCCGATGCCCTGACCGGTCAGCGCGTTCTTGAAGATCTGCTCGAAACCGAGGAACTTGATGATCGACAGGTTCACCGACGGGTGGAACCGCAAGCCCCCCTTGTATGGACCGAGCACCGAGGAGAACTGCACGCGGAAGCCGCGGTTGACCTGCAGTCGCCCGGCGTCGTCGACCCACGGCACGCGGAACACGATCTGCCGCTCGGGCTCGACGACCCGCTCGAGGATGCCGCCGTCGACGAACTCGGGGTGCGCCTCGAGCACGGGGGCGATCGATCCGAGCACCTCGTGCACGGCCTGCTGGAACTCCGGCTCGTGGGCGTTGCGGGCCACGACGGTCTCGTACACGTCGCCGATGGCGGCGGGAAGCTCGGATGTGTCGGTCATAACGGAAGCTTTCGGTTCGATCGGGGGCGGATGTGCGCGCCGCAGCAGGACGCGGAGGTGACCGCGGAACTGCTGAAAGTGGAATGTGCCTTGGTGGGGCCGACCTTCTCACCCTACCCGCGTCGCGCCCATCGCCGCGCTACGCTGAGCGGGACGAGGAGGTCGACGTGCAGTTCGAGCATCAGGACAGCCAGCCGCGCATCCACCCATCGGCGGTGATCGCCGAGACCGCGGTCATCAGCGGGGACGTCACGATCGGCCCCGACTGCCAGGTCCTGCACGGGGCGATCATCACGTCGGAGGGCGGGCCGATCACCCTCGGCGACCAGGTGATCGTGATGGAGAACGCGGTGATCCGCGCGACCGCCACGAACCCCGTGCACATCGGCGACCACGTGCTCGTCGGCCCGATGGCGAGCGTGTCGGGAGCCACGATCGCAGACGAGGTCTTCCTCGCGACAGGCACGCGCGTGTTCAACGGCGCGCGCATCGGCGAGCGCAGCGAGGTGCGCATCAACGCGGTCGTGCACCTGCGCACCGAGCTGCCGGCCGAGACGGTCGTCCCGATCGGATGGGTGGCCATCGGCGTGCCGTTGCGACTCCTGCCGCCCGAGGCGCACGACGAGATTGCCGCCTCGCAGCGCGAGCTCGACTTCCCGGGCTATGTGTTCGGGCTGGACCGCTCGACGCCCGACCTGATGGTGCAGCTGACCGAGCGGTACGGCCGCAGCCTCGCCCGGCACGTCGAGGACCGCCGCGTCGACTGACGTCGAGCCCCTTCGCCCGCTCTACCGAGGCTGGAGCGTGTGATCGGCGCTGGGCCGAGGCATCCCTTCTGCAGCCGGTCTTCCGCTGCTCGGCTCGCTCGTGCTGTCCGCGGTGCTCGTGTTGTGGCGGGCACGGCATTATCGAAGGATGGAGATCCCGTCATGACCGATGCGCTGCGCGAAGCGGCCGAGACGATGCGCGCGGTGCGCGACCGCTGCGTGTGGACACAGCAGGTCGATCATCGTGCCCTCGTGCCATACCTCGTCGAAGAGAGCGCCGAGCTGATCGACGCCGTCGAAGACGGCACGCGCGCCGAGCTGCGCGAAGAGCTCGGCGATCTGCTGTGGCAGGTGCTGTTCCACGCCGAGATCGCGTCGCGCGACCCCGACGATCCGTTCGACATCGACGACGTCGCCCGTGGTCTGACCGAGAAGATGGTCCGCAGGCATCCACACGTCTTCGCGGGCGAGAGCGCAGACACCCCCGAGCAGGTGCTCGTGCTGTGGAACGCTGCCAAGGCGGCCGAGAAGCATCAGCGCCGGTCGGTGCTCGACGGTGTGAGCGAGCGGATGCCGTCGCTCGCCCTGGCCCAGAAGCTCCTCGACCGCGCGGCCTTCGTCGATGCCCCGCCCGCCGAGGCTGCAGCGCAGACCGAGGCGGAGCTCGGCGACGCACTGCTGGCGCTCGCCGTGCACGCCCGGGCGAACGGGTGGGATGCCGAGCGCGCCCTGCGCGAGCGGCTGCGGCGTCTCGAGGCCGAGGTCCGCCGCGCCGAGGCCGACCTGGAAGGATAGATGCGTGGCATCCGTCAATCCGCCGCGCGGAATGCGCGACTTCCTCCCCGCCGACAAGGCCCGGCGCGAGCGTGTGCTCGCCATCATCCGCGAGCGTTATCGTGCCCACGGTTTCGACGAGATCGAGACCCCCGTGATGGAGGAGCACGCCCGCCTGCACGCCGGCATCGGCGGCGACAACGAGAAGCTCGCGTACAACGTGCTCAAGCGGGGACTGGATGCCGCGGCCGTACGCGCGGCCGCGGATGACCCGGATGCGCCGGTCGACGTCGCCGCGCTCACCGACCTCGGCCTGAGGTACGACCTCACGGTTCCGCTGGCGCGGTTCTACGCCAGTCACCGCGGCGCGCTGCCGACCGTGTTCCGGGCCATCCAGATCGCCCCCGTGTGGCGTGCCGAGCGCCCGCAGAAGGGCCGCTACCGGCAGTTCGTGCAGTGCGATATCGACATCATCGGCGACGCGTCGGCGCGTGCCGAGGCCGAGCTCGTCGTCGCCACGCTCGACACGCTCGACGCGTTGGGTCTCGACGGCGGCACCGTGCGCATCAACGACCGCCGGGCGCTGGACTTCATGCTCGACAGCTTCGGATTCCGCGCCGACGAGCGGCCGGGGGTGCTCATCACGATCGACAAGCTCGACAAGATCGGCCCCGACGGGGTCGTGAGCGAGCTCACCGAGCGCGCGGCGACGCCATCAGCCGTCGACGCGTTCCGCGCGTTCCTGCTGCGACCGCAGACCCTCGAGTACCGGCCGTACGGCGAGGGGCAGATCCGCAAGGCGCTGCCCGACGGGGCGCCCGCCGACATCGTCGCGCATCTCGTCGGCATCGGCGAGGCCGTGACCGCCGCCACCGGCAGCGCAGAGGTGCCCCTCGTGTTCGACCCGTTCCTCGTGCGCGGCATGGGCTACTACACGGGCACGATCTTCGAGCTCGCGCACCCGAGCGTCGACTACTCGCTCGGCGGGGGCGGGCGCTACGACGGCATGGTCGGCCGGTTCCTCGGGCAGGATGCCCCGGCCGTCGGCTTCTCGATCGGGTTCGAGCGCATCGTCGATCTCGTCGAAGAGCAGGCGGATGCCGCATCCTCGGCCGTCGTGCTCGTGCACGACCGCGACGTGCCCGCCGCCGAGCTGCTGGCACTCAAGGCGACGCTGGTCGCCGAGGGCTCGCGCGTGCGTCTCGAGCACCGCACGAAGAACCTCAAGGGCCTGCTCGAGCGCGCTGCCGCCGACGGATACACGGCGTTCGCGACCGTGACCACGGGCGCGACCCGCACATCACTGGAGATCAAGCCGCTGTCCTGAGCGGGCGCATGCCTCATATGGTGCCGGATGCTGTGCGCATCGCCGGATCGGTTGTCGATCGCTGACGAACTGCCTGCGCCGCCGACCTGGGCTTACAGCGACCAGGCGCATCTGTCGAACGACTTCCACGCCGTGCTGGGCTTCACGCCGAGTGGCTATCGCGGAGGGCGCCGCTGCTGATAACGTGCCCGCATGAAGGGCGCGCCGGAGGCGGTCGCCGCGGAGAAGCCGCGCGAGGAGTGGACCGGACAGGTCGGTTTCCTCCTCGCCGCGATCGGTCGGCGGCGCCGTCGTCAGCATGATCATGCTCGGCCGGCGGTCCGAGGTCGCGGCGTACCCGCCCGGTGCCGCCGACGACCACCGACAGGACGTCGGCATCATCGAACACGACACCTGAGCGGGACACCATGACCGACCCCACCCCGGACGCCTGGCGTGCCGTCGACCGATACTTCGCCGACACCCTGGTCGGCCACGATCCCGCGCTCGAGGCGGCCGTCGCCGATCAGAACGTCGCCGGGCTGCCGGCGATCGAGGTCGCTCCGGTCAACGGAAAGCTCCTGCATCTGCTGGCACGCATCGCCGGCGCACGGCATGTGCTCGAGATCGGCACGCTCGGCGCGTACTCCACGATCTGGCTGGCCCGCGCGCTGCCCGACGGAGGTCGGGTCGTCACCATCGAAGCCGAGCCCGCCCACGCGGCGGTCGCCCGCGCGAACGTCGACCGGGCCGGCGTCGGCGACCGGGTCGACATCCGCATCGGGCGCGGCGCCGACGTACTGCCGACGCTGGACGGCGAGCCCGCGTTCGACCTCGTGTTCATCGACGCCGACAAGCAGTCGAACACGATCTACCTCGACTGGGCCGCCCGGCTCGGGCACCCCGGCACGGTCGTCGTCGTCGACAACGTGGGGCGCGGCGGAGCAGTGGCCGACCCGCAGTCGACGCGCTCCGACGTGGTCGGCACGCAGCGCGGGATCGAAATGCTGCGCGACGACCCGCGATTCGACGCGACCGCCCTGCAGACGCTCGACGCCAAGGGCTGGGACGGCGTCGCGATCGCTGTGCTGACGTGACGACAGCGATCGCGTGGGCCTGTGGCCGCGGCATCCACTCTCACTAGACTCGAAGCGGACCGACGTCGCTCCGCCACCCATCGAGCAGCACCCATCGAGCAAGGAGTCCCTGTGGCACTCATCGAGGCAGTGAACGCGCGCGAGATCCTGGATTCGCGCGGCAACCCGACCGTCGAGGTGGAGGTGCTGCTCGATGACGGCATCGTTCAGCGTGCGGCCGTCCCGTCGGGGGCCTCCACCGGCGCGTTCGAGGCGTACGAACTGCGCGACGGCGACAAGAGCCGCTACGGCGGCAAGGGCGTGCTGAAGGCCGTCGACGCGGTCGTCGACGAGCTCGGCCCCGCGCTGGAGGGCGTCGACGCCAGCGAACAGCGCATCGTCGACGAGATCCTGCTCGAGGTCGACGGCACCGAGAACAAGTCCCGCTGCGGCGCCAACGCGATCCTCGGTGCGAGCCTCGCGGTCGCCAAGGCCGCGGCCGACAGTGCCGACCTGCCCCTGTTCCGTTACCTCGGCGGCCCCAACGCGCACGTGCTGCCGGTGCCGCTGTTCAACGTGATCAATGGTGGCGAGCACGCCGACAACGGCATCGACATGCAGGAGTTCTTCCTCGCCCCGATCGGTGCCGAGACCTTCGCCGAGGCGCTGCGCTGGGGCACCGAGACCTACCACGTGCTCAAGGGCGAGCTGAAGACCGCCGGGTTCGCGACGGGCCTGGGCGACGAGGGCGGCTTCGCCCCCGATCTGCCCAGCAACCGCGAGGGCCTCGACTTTCTCGTCACGGCAATCGAGAAGGCCGGGTTCACGCCGGGCTCCGACATCGCGGTGGGGCTGGATGTCGCGGCCACAGAGTTCTTCGAGAACGGCGCGTACCGGCTCGAGAACCGCGACTGGACGGCCGACGAGCTCATCCAGTACTACACCGACCTGGTCGACGCGTACCCGATCGTCACCATCGAGGACGCCCTCGCCGAAGACGACTGGGATGCCTGGACGGCCCTCACCGAGAGGCTCGGCCGTCGCGTGCAGCTGGTCGGCGACGACCTGTTCGTCACCAACCCGCAGCGTCTGGCCGACGGCATCGCCCGCGGCGCCGCCAACTCTCTGCTGGTGAAGGTCAACCAGATCGGCACCCTGTCGGAGACCCTCGACGCCATCGACGTCGCCCACCGTGCCGGCTACACGACGATGCTCTCGCACCGATCGGGCGAGACCGAGGACACGACGATCGCCGACCTGGCGGTCGCGGTGAACTCGGGTCAGATCAAGAGCGGCGCGCCCGCCCGCTCCGAGCGCGTCGCGAAATACAATCAGCTTCTGCGCATCGAAGAGGAACTGGGCGATGCGGCCGACTACATCGGCCGGGCCGCGTTCCCGCGCTTCACGGGCTGAGCGCTACGAAGGGAAGGAGTCGGATGACGAGGTCGGCTCCTCCTGCCGGGCCCCGCGTGGACGTGCGCGGATGGCTCGGCGGCATCCGACTGTCGGGCTTCATGGTCATCATGCTGGGGCTGGTCGTGCTGGCCGCCTTCGTACTGGTACCCACGCTCGGCACGTACATCGACCAACGGCAGCAGATCGCGGCGCTCGAAGCGTCGGTCGAGCTGACGCAGGACGAGGTCGACGCACTGGAGCGCCAGCGCGAGCAGTGGCGCGACCCCGCATACATCACCACGCAGGCCCGTGAGCGGCTGTACTACGTCACGCCGGGCGAGGTCGTCTACCTCGTGGTCGACGATCTCGATGCCACCGAGGTGCCCCGCGAGGAGGCGGTGGTCAGCGACACCCTCGAGCAGGCCGACGGCGACTGGATGACCCAGTTGGCGCGTTCGGTCATCGAGGCGGGCCTCGCGTCGACCGCTGCGGCGCCGCTGACCATCGGCGTGCCCGACGAGCCGATGCCGTCTGCGACCGAGCCGCGCTGATCCAGCGTCATCCCAGGCGCTGCGCGGTAGCCTGACCGCAAACGAGGAGTGACCTGTGCCGACGCCGCCCTTTGCGCCTGTGAACGACGCCGACCTGGCGGTCGTTCGCGCGCAGCTCGGGCGGGAACCGCGCGGCGTGGTGGGCATCGCGGCGCGTTGCGCGTGCGGCAACCCGGTCGTCGTGGCCACGGCGCCGCGTCTGCCCGACGGCACCCCGTTCCCCACGTTCTACTACCTCACCCACCCGGCGGCGACCGTTGCGATGTCGCAGCTGGAGGCCACGCAGGTCATGCCCGAGCTGGCCGCGCTGCTCGACGCCCCTGAGGTCGCCGCGGCCTACGCCGCCGCGCACACCGCCTACATCGCCGACCGCGAGCAGTTCGGCGACGTGCCCGAGATCGCCGGCATCTCGGCCGGCGGCATGCCGACGCGCGTCAAGTGCCTGCACGCCCTGGCCGGTCACGCCCTGGCGACCGGTCCCGGCGTCAACCCGATCGGCGACGAGGCGCTCGCGCGGTCGACGTGGTCGCCGCAGCGCTGCGAGTGCGTCGCGCCGGGGGAGGCCGCATGAGGATCGGACGGATGCTGGGGGTCGCCGCGGCGACCCTGGTGCTGGCGCTGTCGGCCTCGCCGGCGCTGGCCGCGTCCGCGCCCGCCGCACCCGTGCAGGCCCCGGAGGACGCGAACGACCCGATCCGCGAACGGGAGTACTGGCTCGACGACTACGGCGTGCGCGATGCGTGGCAGATCACGCGCGGCGAGGGAGTGACGATCGCGATCATCGACACCGGCATCGCCAAGGGGCCGGTCGAGTTCGACGGCGCCGTCGCCGGAGGCACCGACGTGTCGGGTCTGGGCAGCGCCGACGGCCGCACCCCCGTGGGCGCGATCGATCGCGACCACGGCACCTGGGTCGCCTCGCTCGCCGCGTCGCGGGGAACCGGTGACGGCACCGGCATGGTGGGGGTCGCACCCGAGGCCGAGCTGCTGTCGATCTCGGTCGGCTTCGGCGCCTCGGCGACCCGCTCGGTCGCCGACCAGATCGCCGACGCGATGCGCTGGGCCGTCGACAACGGCGCCGACATCATCAACATGTCGCTCACCACGAACACACCCGACTGGGACGAGAGCTGGGATTCGGCGTTCCGGTACGCGTTCGACCACGACGTCGTGGTGGTGGTGGCCGCAGGCAACCGCGGCAACGGCACGACGCGCGTGGGCGCTCCGGCGACGATCCCCGGCGTGCTGACCGTCGGCGGCGTCGACCCGGCGGGCAAGGCGAGCGTCGAGGCATCCACTCAGGGCATCACCATCGGCGTGTCGGCGCCGTCCGAAGAGCTGCTCGGGGTCTCGCCGGACGGCCGCATCGTGCAGTGGCGCGGCACGAGCGGTGCCGCACCGATCGTGGCGGGCATCGCCGCGCTGGTGCGTGCGGCGCACCCCGACCTGAACGCGAACAACGTGATCAACCGCATCGTGGCGACCGCGACTCCGGTCGCCGGTGCGACCCAGCCGCGCGATGCGCTGTACGGCTACGGACTGGTGGATGCCGCGCGCGCCGTGTCGGCATCGGTCCCCGCCGTCGCCGAGAACCCGATGGGCAGCCTGTCCGAGTGGGTGCGCGTGTACCGCCGCGCAGCACCGGAGGAGCCGACCGAGCAGCCTGTCGTGGGGCCGGTGGAGATTCCGCAGCTGCCCGCCGCCGACCCGGTCAGCGACGACGCCTCGCCGCTGCTGCCGTCGCTCGAGACCCTCCGGTACGGCACCGTGCCTCTGCTGATGCTCACCGTGCCTGCTATTCTTATCGGGCTCGGTGTCACCGTCGCCATCCGACGTGTCCGATCGGCTCGCGCCTCCCGTGTGCCGAGCCGATGACCCGACATATCCCTGTCAAGGAGCCTCTTTCATCGTGACCAGCACTGCAGGCAACGCCGTGCCCAAGATCCTCATCGTCGGTGGCGGCTACGCCGGCTTCTACACGGCCTGGAAGCTCGAGAAGCACCTGCGCCGCGGCGAGGCCGAGGTCACCATGGTCGACCCCGTGCCGTACATGACGTATCAGCCGTTCCTGCCCGAGGTCGCGGCCGGCTCGATCGAGGCGCGCCACGCCGTCGTCGCGCACCGTCGCCACCTCAAGCGCACCCACGTGATCACCGCGAAGGTGACCGCGATCGACCACGACAACCGGGTCGCCACGATCACCCCGTCGATGGGGGAGCCGTGGCAGCAGGAGTACGACCAGATCGTCGTCACCGCCGGTGCCGTCTCGCGCACCTTCCCGATCCCCGGCATCGCCGACAACGCCATCGGGCTGAAGACCATCGAGGAGGCCGTCGCGATCCGTGACCGCCTCATGTCGAACTTCGACAAGGCGGCCACGCTGCCCCCGGGTCCAGAACGCGATCGCCTGCTGACCGTTGTCGTGGTCGGCGGCGGCTTCGCCGGCATCGAGGTCTTCGCAGAGCTGCGCTCGCTGGCATCCTCCCTCGTCTCGCACTACCCGTCGCTCACGTTCGACGACACGCACTTCCACCTCATCGAGGCGATGGGCCGCATCATGCCCGAGGTGTCGCTGAAGACGAGCGAGTGGGTGCTCAAGAGCCTGGCGGCGCACGGGGCGAGCGTGCACCTCGACACACAGGTCAACGGAGCGGTCGACGGCAACGTCGAGCTGTCCACGGGCGAGACGATCCCCACCGACCTCGTCATTTGGACCGCCGGTGTCATGGCCAACCCGACCGTGGTGCGCGGCAGCGACCTCATGGTCGAGGAACGCGGGCGCATCCGTACGCGGCCCGACCTGCGCGTCGGCACCGACGACGAGATCGTCGAGGGGGCCTGGGCGGCCGGGGACGTCTCGGCGGTGCCCGATCTGTCCGGCGGCGGTGTGGGCGGGTACTGCGTGCCGAACGCCCAGCACGCGGTGCGGCAGGCGAAGCTGCTCGCGAAGAACCTCGTCGCCGTGCTGCGCGGCGAGGCCCCGCGCGACTACTTCCACAAGAACATGGGCGCCGTGGCGGGTCTCGGCCTGTACAACGGTGTGTTCCAGTCCGGCAAGCTCGCGCTCAAGGGCTTCGTCGCGTGGCTGGCGCACCGTGGCTACCACGGCCTGGCGATGCCGACGTGGGAGCGCAAGTGGCGCGTGCTGTGGGGCTGGTGGAACAACTTCTGGCTCGACCGTGATCTGGTCAACCTCGAGACGGTGCAGAACCCGCGCTACGTCTTCGAGGAGTTCGCCGCGCGTCCGCGCCCGCCGCAGCCCGTCGAGGCAACGTCGGCCGAGGCCGAGTCGAAGGTCTCCGTCTGATCCACGCCGGTCTGTAGCCTGAGGGTGCGCCCCCGTAGCCCAATGGCAGAGGCAGGCGACTTAAAATCGCTTCAGTGTGGGTTCGAGTCCCACCGGGGGTACGGCGTGAGGTGCCGCGCGCACCGCGGCGGTTCACTCCGTGCGCGTGGTGGACGAGACGCACCATCAGGACGCCACGTTTGAATCTGCTGTGCGCTTCCTATGAGACTTGATAGGGTGTGTCGTGCACGCAGTCGGCCCAGCCGACCGACGTCGGGAGGTACGTGTGTCTCAGAATGCCGACCAGGCCGCTGGAGCGGCCGTGAGGAACCGCAGGGCGAATGCTGTGAAAGTCGGCGGGATCTCGATCTTCGGCCTCGCGCTGCTGAATGTCACCGCCGTCGCTTCGCTGAACAACCTGCCGGCGGAGGCCGAGTACGGACTCAGCTCGATCTTCTACTACGTGGTCGCCGCCATCTTCTTCCTGGTTCCGATCGCGCTGGTGGCCGCGGAACTCGCCACCGGCTGGCCCGAGAAGGGCGGGATCTTCCGCTGGGTCGGCGAGGCGTTCAAGGGTCGCATCGGTTTCATGGTGATGTTCATCGCCTGGGTCGAGGTGTGCGTGTTCATCCCGACCGCGCTGACGTTTGGCGCCGTGTCGCTGGCCTTCATCAATCCGGACGAGAAGGAAGCGGAGGCGCTCTCGGGGAACAACATCTTCGTCATCATGATCGTGCTGGTGGTCTACGCGCTCGCGACGATCATCACGCTGTTCGGCAGCAAAGGCTTCGCCACGATGGCGAAGTGGGGCGGCGTCATCGGCGTGTTCATCCCGATGGCGGTGCTGTTCCTCGGGGCGATCGCCTACGCGGCCAGTGGGCATGCGCCGGAGATGGACGTCAGCTGGGGCGCCGTGATCCCCGACTTCGCCGGCTTCGGCACCATCGTCCTCGCGCTGGGCATCACTCAGATGTATGCCGGTATGGAGATGAACGCAGTGCACATCAAGGAAGTGAAGAACCCGACGCGCAACTACCCGATCGCCATCTTCATCTCGGCGGGTCTGACCGTGTTGATCTTCGCGCTCGGCACGCTCTCGATCGCGTGGGTCATGCCGAAGAAGGACATCAACCTGACCCAGGCGATCTTGGTGACCTACTACGACATCTTCGACTGGATGGGCATTCCGTGGGGTGGTTCGATCGCCGCGATCATGCTGGCGGTCGGTGTGCTCGTCACGGTGACGACGTGGGTCGCCGGTCCTTCGACGGGTCTCCTCGCCGGCGCCAAGGGCGGGTACCTCCCGCCCTCGTGGCAGAAGACGAACAAGCACGGCGCGCCCGTACTGATCTTGGGTGTGCAGGCGGCGATCATCGTCGTGCTCGCCATCCTGTTCGTCATCCTGCCGAGCGTCCAGGCGGCGTACCAGATCCTTCAGCAATTGGCGACGATCCTGTACATCACCATCTACATCCTGATGTTCTCGGCGGTCATCCGTCTGCGTTACAGCCAGCCCGACCGGCCCCGGCCGTTCCGTCTCGGCAAGAAGGGTAACGGGTTCCTGTGGGTCGTGGCAGGCGTCGGCTTCCTGGTGGCGGCCTTCACGTTCTTCGTCGAGTTCGTGCCGCCGAACCAGATCGATGTCGGCAGCCCGGTGCTGTACACGGTGCTGCTCATCGTGGCGGTGCTCGTCGTCTATGCGATTCCGAACATCATCTACCAGTTCCGCAAGCCGAGCTGGAAGTCGAACGACCCGGATTACGCGCCCTTCACGTGGGAGCAGAAGACGGATGCTGCGGCCACACCCGTCGCCGCAGCATCCGCCGACACCGCTCAGGAGGAGTGAGCGCGGTGGCGTACGACAAGGTCCGCTTCATCGGCTACGCCATCCCGACGACACCGGCTGACATGGTTGCGGTGGGCGACCCGAACGGCACCGGCGCGGTCGCGGGCACCTATCGGGCGGCCGAGGATGTGCAGGTGGACATCCAGGCTCGGGCGAAGGTGCTGAAAAGCGCTGTCGACACGGCGAAGGCAGCAGCGCCCGACGACCCGAGTGTGCTGAACGTGTTCGTCGCACCCGAGTTCTTCTGGCACGGCACGATGGGACCCTACGTGCACAAGCCCGGGGAGGAAGACCCGGCCGATGCGATCCTCGCGGTGCTGCAGGAGCAGTTCCCGGCGGAGGCGTACCCGAACTTCCTGCTCGTGCTGGGCACCGTGATCAGCGCCGAGGTCGCCGACATCGACGCCGTCTTCGCCTCGACGTCGACGACGGTGCGCAATGACATCGTCAAGGCGTTGGGGGAGGGCTGGATCGCTTCGTCGGGACCGCTCAGCCTCGTGATCTTCGACATGTTCGTGAACTTCGCCAAGAACGGACACGCCTACCCCTCAGTCGAGGTGCGCAACCGCGCACTCGTGCTGAGTTCGACGCCCATCGACGGCGTCACCGCGGGACTTGGGGTGCAGGCGCTCACGACCGAGAAGTACTACGACTCGAACGAGGACTTTCTCTTGTGGGATGTCACCGGCAAACCCGTCATCACCGAGCAGATGACGGCATACCCGGTGCTTGACACGAGCGCTGGCGACTTCAAGGTCGACGCGTTCGACCCCTACGCGATCTTCACGGTGCCGAACGGCGATCAGCCGATCACCGTCGGTGTGGAGATCTGCCTGGACCACTCGGATCACCGTCTGCGCGAGAGCGCGAAGACCAGCCCATGGCCGTCGGCCGCCTCCGGCATCGACCTGCACCTGATCCCGTCCTGCGGGATGCAGCTGCACCCGTCGTCGGTCGCGGCGAAGGCCGGCGGCTGGGCGTTCAACACCGACGGGCAGTACGTGCTCGGCGCCACCGCCCAGGCAGGCGATGCCCAGCGTGGCGTCGTCGCCGGAGTCGACAGCATCTACACCGACTACGCGGATGCCGCCAGCAGTGCATACGGTGCGCACACCCAGCTCGCACGGGTGAAGACCGAGGCTGTCGGTGCCGACGAGAACGCGCCCGGGTCGCACAACGCGACCTTCCAGGCGGCACCGGATGTCGCGGTCACCGTGCTTGAGGTCGAAGCGGCGCCGAACCACGACGAGTTCTTCGCCGGTGGTCCCGGTGTGATCCACATCTACGGCAAGGACTCCCCGCTGCCACTGCGATGACGACCGCGGGGCGGTGCGCACGGTGCGCGTGCGCGTAGTCTGAGAGGATGCTCGACCTGCTCGCCGCGAGTTCCGACGCGGCCGTCGAACCCTGGCGCGACCCTGCCGCCTACTGGGGTGCCATGACCACCGCCGTCGCAGGCCGCTCCGGCCCTGTCGCCGCCGTGAACATCGATGCGCTGCGCTACAACGCCCTCGATCTGCTCGTGCGCACCGGCGGCGTGCCCATCCGGGTCGCGAGCAAGTCCGTGCGCGTGCGCGCGCTGCTCGACGCGACGCTCGCCCTGCCCGGCTATCGTGGCATCCTCGCCTTCACGCTGCCCGAGGCGCTGTGGCTGGCCGAGGACCACGACGACATCGTGCTCGGCTACCCGACCGCCGACCGCGACGCGATCGCGCGACTGGCCGCCGACGAGCAGGCTGCCGCGCGCATCACGCTCATGGTCGACGACCCGGCGCAGCTCGACCTGATCGACGCGGTCGTACCCCCGGCATCCCGCCCCGCCCTGCGCGTGGCCATCGACGCCGATGCCTCGTGGCGCGCACCCGGCCTCGGGCACATCGGAGTGCGCCGCTCACCGCTGCACCACCCCGGCGAGGTCGCCTCGTTCGCCCGGGTCATCACCGGGCGCCGGGGTTTCCGGCTCGTGGGGCTGATGATGTACGAGGCGCAGATCGCCGGTCAGGGCGACGACACCGGATCGGGCGATGCGGTGATCCGGTGGATTCAGCACCGCTCGCGGCACGAGCTGCGCGCCCGCCGCGAGGCGATCGTCGCCGCCCTGCGCGAGATCGCCGCGCTCGAGTTCATCAACGGCGGCGGCACCGGCTCGCTCGAGTTCACCGGCAGCGACGATGCGGTCACCGAGGTCACCGCCGGCAGCGGACTGCTTGCGGGGCACTTGTTCGACGGATACCGGTCGTTCGACCCGGCGCCGGCCGCCGCGTTCGCACTCGATGTCGTGCGCAAGCCGCTGCCCGACATCGCGACCGTGCTCGGCGGCGGATGGATCGCGTCGGGTCCGCCCGCGGCGTCGCGACAGCCGGTGCCGACCTGGCCGCGCGGCCTGCGCACACTGCCGCGCGAAGGATCCGGCGAGGTGCAGACCCCGCTGCACGGGGCGGCCGCCCGCGGCCTGCAGGTGGGTGACCGGGTCTGGTTCCGCCACGCCAAGAGCGGCGAGCTGGCCGAACGGGTCGACGAGTACCGCCTGGTGACGGGGGACCGGCTGGTCGCGACAGCGCCCACGTACCGCGGCGAAGGGAAGACGTTCCTGTGACACGCATGGGCGGTGTCTGGCAGAACTGGGGCCGGTCGGCGAAGGTGCGCCCGCGGTCGGTGGAACGGCCGGCCAGCACCGCGGCGGTGCGGCGATCCGTGCAGGCGGCCGGGCGCCACGGTCTCGACGTGAAGGCCGTCGGCGCCGGTCACAGCTTCACCGGCATCGCCGTCGCTCCCGGCGTGCTGCTCGATCTCGGCGACCTCACCGGCCTCGTTTCCGTCGACCGCGAGCGCGCCCGTGTGACGCTGCGCGCCGGCACCCGCCTGCACCAGATCCCCCGGCTGCTGCGCCCCTACGGGCTGGCGATGCAGAACCTCGGCGACATCGACCGGCAGACGATCTCGGGGGCCATCTCCACCGGCACCCACGGCACCGGATCGCGCTTCGGCGGCATCTCGACACAGGTCGTCGGGGCGCTGCTGGTGACCGCCGACGGCGAGCTGCTGACGGTCAGCGAGGCAGAGAACCCCGAGCTGCTACCCGCCGTGGCCGTGGGCCTGGGCGCGCTGGGCGTGCTCGTCGAGGTGACGGTGCAGTGCGTGCCGGCCTTCGTGCTGCACGCCGTCGAGCACCCCGAACCCCTCGATGACGTGCTCGCCGCGATGACCGAGCGCGCCGAGGCATCCGATCATTTCGAGTTCTACTGGTTTCCGCACACCGACGTCGCCCTCACCAAGACGAACACGCGACTGCCCGGCGATGCACCTCGGCACCCGCTGCCGCGCGTGGGCCGGTGGGTCGATGAAGAGCTGCTCGCCAACGGGCTGTACCGCGTCGTGTGCGGGACGGGGATGGCGATCCCCGCGCTCGTGCCGCGATACAGCCGACTGGCGGCTCGGCTGACCGGAAACCGCGAGTACACGGATGTCTCGAACCGTGTGTTCACGCAGAACCGCCGTGTGCGGTTCCGTGAAATGGAATACGCGGTTCCCGCCGAGAACGTCGAACCCGCCTTCCGTGCCCTCGTACGGCTGATCGACGAGCGCCGCTGGCGCATCTCGTTCCCGGTCGAGGTGCGCTTCACCGGCGCCGACGACCTCTGGATGTCGACCGCGTCGGGCCGTGCATCGGGGTACATCGCGGTGCACCGCTACTGGCGCGAAGACCCCGCCGAGTACTTCGAGGCCGTCGAGCAGATCATGCTCGGCTACGGCGGGCGCCCGCACTGGGGCAAGATGCACACGCTCGACGCGGCGGCGCTGCGTGAGCGCTACCCCCGGTTCGACGACTTCGTCGCACTGCGCGACCGCCTCGACCCCGAGCGCATGTTCGCCAACACGTATCTGGAGCGCGTGCTCGGGCGCTGAGCCGGTTCGCTGTGAGTCGACCGCGCATCCAGGGTGCTGTCGGGCGCGATCGTTAGGATGAGGGCACCGAACGAACGGAGACCACTCGCATGTGGGCATGGCTCATTCCCGTCCTGATCGTCGTCGCACTCGTCGTCATCATCGGGATCTACCTGTGGGCGACCTACAATTCGCTCGTCCAGCTGAACGTGCGCGTCGATGAGGCGTGGAGCGACATCACGGTGCAGCTCAAGCGGCGGGCCGACCTGATACCCAACCTCATCGAGGCGGTGAAGGGCTATGCCGCCCACGAGAAGGCCGTCTTCGAGAACGTCACGCGAGCCCGGGCCGAGACGCTCAGCGCGGGCGGGCCGGCCGATGCCGGCGTGGCCGAGGGGCACATGCAGCAGGCGCTGAAGAGCCTGTTCGCGGTCGCCGAGGCCTACCCTCAGCTGCAGGCCAGTCAGAACTTCCTGCAGTTGCAGCAGACTCTGGTCGACACCGAGGACAAGATCCAGGCCTCGCGCCGGTTCTACAACGGCGGTGTGCGCGAGCTGAACACGAAGATCAAGGTCTTTCCGAACAACCTGTTCGCCCGCAACCTCGGGTTCTCCGAGCGCGAGTTCTTCGAGGTCGTCGACGGTGCCGCGATCTCCGAGCCGCCGCGCGTGCAGTTCTGATCTGACCCGCGGTGTACTCCGCAATCGCGCGCAACAAGCGCAACACCTGGTTCATCATCATCGGCTTCGTGCTGGTGCTGGGGCTCATCGGCGTGCTCGCCGGCTGGCTGGCGGGCAACAACTGGTGGATCACCGCATTCATCCTCGTCTTCGCGGCGGGCTACGCCACGGTGCAGTACTTCGCCGCATCCAGTGAGGCGCTCGCGATGGCGGGGGCGTTCCCGGTCACGCAAGCCGAGGCACCGCGCTACTACCGCCTGGTCGAGAACCTGTGCATCACCACCGGCACCCCGATGCCGAAGCTGTACGTCGTCGACGATCCGGCGCCCAACGCCTTCGCGACCGGCCGCACACCCGAAGAGGCATCGATCACCGTCACCACCGGGCTGTTCGAACTGATGACGGACCGTGAGCTTGAGGGTGTGCTCGCGCACGAGCTCGGGCACATCCGCAACTACGACATCCGGGTCTCGCTCATCGTGTTCGGGCTCGTGGTCGCGGTCGGCATCCTCGCCGACGTCTTCCTGCGCGTCGCGATCTTCGGCGGTCGCGGCCGCGGGCAGGCGCAGTGGGTGTTCATGGTCTTCGGTCTCGTCGCCGCGATCGTCGCACCGCTGCTGGCCGGTGTCGTGCAGGCGTCGATCTCGCGGCAGCGCGAGTACCTCGCCGATGCCACCAGTGCGATGACCACCCGCGACCCCGACGGGCTCGCGTCGGCCCTCGCGAAGCTGGCCGACCATGGGCGCCCGCTGCAGAAGGCGAACACGTCGATGGCGCATCTGTGGATGGCCGATCCGCTCAGGCCCGGTGGCGTGGCCCGCCTGTTCGCGACCCACCCGGCGATCCCCGACCGCATCGCGCGCCTGCAGAGGATGGGCGGCGAGTTCTGAGCAGGACGAGGGGTGGATGCCTCAGCGCACCGCCAGCACGAGCCGATCGCCGTCGAACGACATCGACCCGTACAGCGCCCAGTCGTCGGCGCGATAGGTGAACGCGCCTGCCTCGCCGCGCCACGTCGTGCCGCGGGCGGTGGCGACGATGACGCCGCCGGTCGCCGCGAACTCCGACGCGTCGGGCAGGAGTGAGACCTGCGGCGTCTGCTCGACGCGAAACGCAAGACCTTCGAGCGACGTGAGGTCGGCGCCCCACGGCACGCGCAACCCGCAGTTCGGCGGCACGGCGGTCGCCGGCTGTGCACACGCCGCGGCATAGGCATCCACCTGCTCCTGCGCGATCGCGGTCGCCTCGGGCCGCAGCATCGCATCCAGGTCGATGCGCACCGGCGACTCGTTCGTCACGGGGACTGTGACCCCGCCCTCGAGCAGCTCGACGGGTGCGGGGGCGATCGGGTACAGGGCAGGCAGCATGGCGGTCTGACCGAGCGGCACCATGACCTCGCCGAGCCGTGCGCTGTCGCCGAGCGTCGAGGCGATGTCGACGGTGGCGAGGTAGTCGGCGGCCAGGTGCCATCCGGCCGCACCCTCGGCGAGCACGAACCCGATGACGCCCGGCTGCCCGTCGAGCGTGACCTCGGCGCGGAAGCTCAGATCGTCTGCGGGCGGCGACACGGTCACGTCGGCGATGTGCCCGCTCGCCCCGTCGAACAGGTCGAGCAGGCGGTCCCGGTCGGCGTCGCCGGAGAGGAATCCGGCGAGCGTGTCGCGGTCACCGGATTCGAGCGCCTGCACGTATCGCTGTGCGGCCTGCTCTGCGGTCTCGCCGCGCAGCAGCCACCAGGTCAGGCCGGTGCCGGCGAGCACCACGACGAGGGCTCCCACCACGATGCCGACGACTGCCCCGCGCTTCACGCGTCCCACCCTAGCTTTCGTGGACTAGTGACGTGCGACGCCCGGCATCGCCCGGGCGAGGTCGTCGACCGCGTCTCCCCACGATGAGACCGAGATGGTCTCGAGACCCCGCCAGTCGGCGGCGTGGCGCAGTTCGGCGGCCAGCCGCTCGGCCGCGTGCGGGGGAGCGCCGTGCTCCCACCACGCCGACTGCACGAGCAGCCGTGACGCCTGACGGTCGGCCTTGAGGTCGACGCGGCCCACGAGGTCGTCGCCGACGAGCACCGGCAGCGAGTAGTAGCCGAACCGGCGCATCGGCGCCGGCGTATAGATCTCGATGCGGTACTCGAAGTCGAACAACCGTTCGGCGCGGTCGCGGAACCAGACCACGGGATCGAAGGGAGTGAGGATCGCCGTGGCATCCACCCTCCGCGGCACGCGGGCCTCGCGGTGCAGCCACGCCGGCGCGGGACGCCCGCCGCTCGTCCATCCCTCCACCGTCACCGGTGTCAGCTCACCCGCGTCGACGAGGTCGGCGACGGCCGCGGCCACCGCGGGGCGGTCGCGCAGTCGCCAGTAGTCGGCCAGGTCGGATGCTGTGGCCACACCGTAGGCGCGGGCGGCGCGCCGCACGAGCTCGCGCACCGCATCGGCACGCGGCACGGGGCCGGCCAGCACCTCCGCGGGGATCACGTGCTCGGCGAGCGCGTACCTGCGCTCGAAGCCGCGCCGCCCCGCAATCGCGACCTCGCCGAACAGGAAGAGGCGCTCCAGCGACTGCTTGATGACATCCCAGTCCCACCACGGTCCCCGGCGCGCCTGCTTCGCATCGTGATCGATCTCGGCCGACCGCAGCGGACCACGGGCGGCGAGCTCGCCGCGCACCCAATCGAGGATGCCGGCGTGCTGCCGCATCCACTCGCCGTCGCCGTACTTTGCGCGCAGGTCGTCGCGGCGGAACTGGAACAGCGCCCAGTCCGCGACCGGCACGAATGCGGCGACGTGCGCCCACGACTCCACGTACGGCGGCCGGCGCACGAACAGCAGACGATCGAGCAGTGCCGTGTCGTACGCGCCCAGGCGCGAGAACAGCGGCATGTAATGCGAGCGCGAGAACACGTTCACCGAGTCGATCTGCAGCACGCCCATGCGGGCGAGCGCTCCGTTCAGCTGCCGGGTGCCCGGGGCGGACGGGCGGGATGCCGCAAACCCCTGTGCCGCCAGGGCGACGCGCCGCGCCTCGGCGCCGCTGAGTCGCTCTCTGACCCGCCGCTCGCTCATGCCCGCAACGTTATCGCCGCGCACCGACGTTCGGTCGTCACATTCGGTGGGTGTGGCGCCCGAAGACCCGCCAGATGCGGCGACTCAGGAATCAGGGATGCAGCAAATAGACTTGCCGGGTGACCGACTCCGACGACACGCCCCGCGGCGGGTTCTTCGACGCCCTGCGCAGCCGCAGCCGCACGGTCTCGACCGAGGTGGGGTCGAACCTCCCGCGCGGGCTGCGGGTGGCAACCGCATACTCGTGGCGACTGCTCGTCGTGGCGGCGGCCATCGGCCTGGGCGTCTGGCTCGTCATCCAGCTGAAGCTGCTCGTCATCCCGCTGCTGGTCGCGATCCTCATCACCGCACTGCTGTGGCCCGCCTTCTCATTCATGCTGCGTCACCGCGTGCCGCGCTGGCTCGCCATCGTCATCTCGGTCATCGGCACCCTCGCGATCGTCACCGGGCTGCTCTGGCTGGCCGTGTGGCAGATCACCCGCCAGTGGGATTCGGTGCAGGAGCGCACCGTGGACGCGATCGCGCAGCTGCGCCAGTACCTCATCGACGGACCGCTGCACCTGACCGCGGATCAGATCGACGAACTGCTGGCGCAGGCGGGGGAGTTCATCGAGCAGCAGAGCTCGCTGCTGTGGTCGGGGGCACTCGCAATCGGCACCACCGTCGGACACGTGCTCACCGGTGTCGTGCTCGCCCTGTTCATCCTGCTGTGCCTGCTGGCCGACGGCGGGGGCATCTGGCGCTGGGCGGTGCGCCTGTTCCCCAAGACGGCGCGCCCGGCAGCCGACGGCGCCGGCCGCGCCGGGTGGGTCACCGTCGTGAACTACGCGCGCACGCAGCTGCTAGTGGCCACCATCGATGCTGTGGGCATCGGGCTCGGCGCGTTCCTGCTCGGTGTGCCGTTGGCGATCCCGGTGGCCGTGCTCGTGTTCCTCGGCGCGTTCGTGCCGATCGTCGGCGCCGTGGTCACCGGTGCGCTCGCCGTGTTCCTCGCACTCGTCTACAACGGCTGGTGGATCGCGCTGTGGATGCTCGTGGTGGTGCTCGGTGTGCAGCAGCTGGAGGGCCACGTGCTGCAGCCGCTGCTCATGGGCTCCGCCGTCAAGGTGCATCCGCTGGCGGTGGTGCTCGTCGTGGCCGGCGGTGCGATGATCGCCGGCATCCCGGGCGCACTGTTCGCCGTGCCGCTGGCCGCGTTCGTCAATGTCGTGGCCGTGTATCTGTCCGCACGCGGATGGGAGGCGGGAGCGAAACCCGTCGACGCCGATCTGATCTGGAGCACCGTTCCCACGGGGAGGAAGAAGACCCGATGACGATGACCGGCACCGCAGCACCCACGCTGGCCGAGTTCGAGACGGCGGCGGCGGCCCTCGCGGGCATCGTCGAGCACACGCCGCTCGAGGAGTCACTGCACCTGTCAGAGCTGCTCGGCGTGCCCGGGTACCTCAAGCTCGAGAATCTGCAGCGCACCGGCTCGTTCAAGATCCGCGGTGCCAGCTACCGCCTGTCCCGGCTGACTCCCGACCAACGCTCGCGCGGTGTGGTGGCCGCCTCGGCCGGCAACCACGCGCAGGGGGTCGCACTGGCCGCCCAGCAGCTGGGCATCCCCGCCACGATCTTCATGCCGCTGGGCGTGCCGGTGCCCAAGCTCCTGGCCACCCGCGGCTACGGCGCCGAGGTGGTGCTCGAGGGCGCGACCGTCGACACGTCGCTGCGCCTGGCGGCCGAGTTCGCCGAGCGCACCGGGGCCGTGCTGATCCCGCCGTTCGATCATCGCGACATCATCGTCGGCCAGGGCACGCTCGGCCTCGAGCTGTTCGACGATCTTCCCGACGTCGAGACGGTGCTCGTCGGCATCGGCGGCGGCGGCCTCATCGCCGGCGTGGCGTCGGCGCTGAAGGCCCGGGCCGCCGCCGCCGGACGCACGGTACGGATCGTCGGCGTGCAGGCCGAGAACGCTGCCCCGTTCCCGCTGTCGCTGGCGGCCGGTCACCCTGTCGAGGTCGAGACGCAGCCGACGATCGCCGACGGCATCCTCGTCGGCCGACCGGGCGACATCCCGTTCGCGATCATCCAGGATCTCGTCGACGAGGTCGTCACCGTCAGTGACGACGACATCGCCCGCGCGATCCTTGCCCTGCTCGAGCGCGCCAAGGTCGTCGTCGAGCCCGCCGGCGCCGTGGGCGTCGCCGCGATCCTCGCCGGCAAGGTGACCGCGAGCGGCCCGACCGTCGCAGTGCTGTCCGGCGGCAACATCGACCCGCTGCTGCTGCAGCGCGTGGTGGCGCACGGGCTCGCGGCATCCGGCCGGTACATGACCATGCGCATTCCGCTGCCCGACCGCCCGGGCCAGCTCTCGCGTGTGTCGGATCTGGTCGCACAGGCGGGCGCCAATGTGATCGAGGTGCTGCACACGCGGCACGCCCAGGGGCTGCAGATCAGCGAGGTGATCCTGCAAATCTCGGTGGAGACCCGCAGCGAGGAGCACAAGGCGCTCACGCTGCAGACGCTGCGCGAGGCGGGATTCGCGCCGGTGGTCGTGCCCGACTAGGCACCGAGCACGCTGCAACGCGACGCCGGGATCAGAGAGCATCGCGACCGGCAGCGCAGTCGGTGCACGACCTCGCGCTGATACCCCGTGCTCCCGAATCTCTCTGACCACCCGCAGGTGTAGATCGTTGTCGTCGCGGTACCCGTTCGCTGCGCGCGGCGAGCGAAAGGTCGAGTCGAGGCTCGCCCGAGATCGCGCCCGACGACGCGAGGGAATCGTGGCTCAGCGCCCGTCGTACGTCTCGACCTTGACGATCTCAACGGCGATCTCGCGGCCGTTCGGAGCCGTGTAGCTGGACTTCTCGCCCTCCGTGAGGCCGAGGATCGCGGCGCCCAGCGGGCTTGCCTCGCTGTACACATCGAGGTCGGATCCGGCGGCGATCTCGCGGCTGCCGAGCAGGAACACCTCTTCGCCGCCGGCGACCAGCGCCGTGACGACGGTGCCCGGCTCAACCACGCCGGTGCTCTCAGGTGCCTCGCCGACGGTGGCGTTCTTCAGCAGGTGCTGCAGGGTGCGGATGCGTGCCTCCTGCTTGCCCTGCTCGTCCTTCGCGGCGTGGTAGCCGCCGTTCTCCTTGAGGTCGCCCTCTTCGCGTGCCGCTTCGATGCGCTTCGCGATCTCTTCGCGGCCCGTCGTCGAGAGGTGCTCGAGCTCGGTGGCGAGGCGGTCGTATGCCTCTTGCGTCAGGAAGGTCACCTGGGTGTCAGACACGTCGATTCTCCTTCAGAGATGAGGGCGGCGGGGCATGCCCCGGGATGAACGAGACGCCCCGGCGTCCGCCAGGGCGTCAGTGACGAGATGTTGCCGACAGGCTACGTCACCCAGCAGGACTTCACCAAACCTGTGGTCGCTTCGGCGACGGTGGGCACGGTCTCGGCGAACGCGCGAACGGTGATGTCGGATGCCTCGAGCTCGACCACCGCGAAGCCGACGACGCCGTGCTCCTCGTCGAGTGCCTCGATCGCGCACGCGAGCGGGGTCCCGGGGGGTGCCGACACCTGGAACTCCACGGTCACCGCGCGCTCGCTCAGGTGGAACGCCGTGGCGTCGGCCTTCAGCGCGTTGGCCGGGTTGGTGAGCGTCGACCACGCGAACCACGCGACGACCGCCAGCGCGACGACGACGCCGGCCACGACCCAGGCGATGCGCGTGCGACGCGCGCCGCTGCGACGGCCGTAGCGCTCCTCGAGGTCGGTGTGAGTGGTCATGGTGCTCCGGGCGAATCGTCGCGTCTAGGCTGGAAGAGGCCAGACCCGGGGGATCCGGCTTGCTTCAAGGCTATGCGCTGCGGCGCGGAATGAGGAAATATGCACGCTCTCGCGGCGCTGATCGCGGCCACGGCGACCCCTATGCCGACCCCGACCCCGACCGTCGACCCCGCGCTGGTCACGCCCGGACCGTGGGGTTTCGGCGTCATGGCGGTGCTGGCGGTCATCGTGATCCTGCTCGTCGTGGACATGCTGCGCCGAGTGCGCCGCGCCCGCTACCGTGTCGAGGTCGGCGCCGAGCTCGACGCCGAGCAGGCCGCCGCGGACGACGAAGGGTCAGCCGGGAAGACCCAGTGACGGCGCCAGCGGCCGCAGCGCGATGATCAGGCACGCGGTCCAGTGGCAGAGGAACGCGAGCACCGTGCACACGTGGAAGATCTCGTGGAAGCCGAACACCCCCAGCCAGGGGTTGGGCTTCTTCATCGCGTAGACGACCGCGCCGACCGTGTAGAGCACGCCGCCGACGATGACGAGGATCATCATCGCGGCGTTCGCTTGGAAGAGGTCGACGATGTACATCATGGCGGCCCAGCCGAGCACCAGATACAGCGCGACGTACAGCCAGCGCGGGGCGCCGATCCAGAAGACGCGGAAGAGGATGCCGAGCAGCACACCGCCCCACACCCCGCAGAGCAGGATCAGCCCCTTGTCGGGAGGCAGCGCGAGCGTCGCGATCGGCGTGTACGTGCCCGCGATGAGCAGCATGATGTTGGCGTGATCGATGCGCTTGAGCACCGCCTTGGTCTTCGGTCCCCAGTTGAACCGGTGGTAGAGGGCGGAGTTGCCGAATAGCAGCAGCGAGGAGGCCATGAAGACCGCCGATGCCCACTTCGCCGGGACCCCGTCGGCCAGCACGATCAGGACGATGCCGGCCGCGATGGCGACGGGGAACGTCGCCGCGTGGATCCACCCGCGCCACGTGGGCTTGATGTCGACGTCCGCGTCGATGCTCGCCGCTTCCATGAGCGGCAGCTGGGGCACCTCGGGCAGCCGGGCGTCGACCGGTCGTTTCACCTCTCGAGCGTATCCACCGGCGCATGCCGAGCCTGGCACATAGCTGTGCGGCGGTAGCGTAGGGGGGTGAACACGCGGCAGGCGAACGAGGGCAGGGGACCGCTCTATCGTCTCTACATAAATCGGCTCCGCCGCGGCCTGTCGCCCGACGGGGTGCCGCGGCACGTCGCGATGATGATCGACGGCAATCGCCGGTGGGCCAGGCAGCTCGGCTACGAGACCGCCGCGCACGGGCATCGGGCCGGTGCCGCCAAGATGCGCGAATTCCTCGGCTGGTGCGACGACGTCGGGGTGCAGGTGGTTTCGCTGTATCTGCTCTCGAACGACAATCTGCGAAAGCGCGACAGCGCAGAGATCTCCGATCTCATCGAGATCATCGCCGAGCTGGCCGACGGCCTGTCCCGGGAGCGCGACTGGCGGGTGCAGATCGTGGGGCGCACGGCCCTTCTTCCGCCCGAGCTGGCCCTGGTCCTCGCCGAGGTGCAGGAGCGCACCCGGTCGAACCCTGGAATGCACGTGAACCTCGCCGTCGGTTACGGAGGCCGCAACGAGATCGTCGACGCGGTGCGCAGCATCATGGCCGATCACGACCGCAGCGGCGGCTCGCTCGAGGAGTTGGCGGAGAGCCTGACCCCCGAGCAGATCGGCGAGCATCTGTACACGGGTGGGCAGCCCGACCCGGATCTGGTGATCCGCACGTCGGGAGAGCAGCGTCTGTCGGACTTTCTGTTGTGGCAGTCTGCACACAGCGAGTTCTATTTCGTGGAGGCCCTGGGGCCGGATCTGCGTGAGGTGGACCTCCTGCGGGCGATCCGCGACTACGCGTCGCGCGACCGTCGCTTCGGGGGTTGATCACACATGAAGGAGGGGAATGAGCGTGTCGGACGAGACCGCGTTGGAGATGTATCGGGCGACGTTCGACGGTGAGCCCGGCTATCTGGACTGGGCCGGCTTCGGTCCGGTGTCGCCGGCGGTGCGCAGTGAGCTGCACGCCGACGCCGAGCTGCTGGGCAGTGGCCGCCTGTCGGGGATGTCACTCGTCGACGAGCGTGCGGGCGCGGCCCGCGAGCTGCTCGGCGAGCTGCTGGGCGCGCGCACGGATGAGGTGTCGCTGCAGCCGTCGACGACCCACGGACTGCAGCAGGCCGTGTACGGGCTCAGCGGCGGCGTGATGGTGGGCAGGCGGGAGTTCGCCGCGCTGACGGTCACCGTGACCCGGGCGGCAGAATCCCTCGGCCGCGTGCAGCCGCAGTGGCTCGAACCGGCCGACGGGTTCATCACCCCCGACGCGGTGCGCGAGGCGCTCACCGAGGACACGCGTGCGTTGGTGGTCAGCCTTGTCGACTTCCGCACCGGCTACCGGGTCGATCTGCCGGCCCTGCGCGACGTGCTCGGTGAGGATCGGCTGCTCATCGTCGATGCGGTGCAGGCCTTCGGCGTCGTCGATGTCGACTACGGTGCCGCCGATGTCGTGTGCGGGCACGGCTACAAGTGGCTGCGCAGCGGTCGCGGCACCGGCTTCGCCTGGTTCGGGCCGCGCGCGCAGGAGCGCATCGCGCCGGTGCTGTCGGGGCTGACGGGAATGGATGTCGAGGGTCTGCCCGACACGGTCGAGCGCCCGGCCGCGACCGGACGCGCCTTCACGGTCAGCCTGCCCGACACACTCGCGGCGGCTCGCCTGGCGACGGGGCTGCGCGAGGTGCGCGATGCCGGGCCGGCGGCCATCGAGGCCGAGATCGCCGCCCGCACCGCCGACGTCATGTTCTTCGCCGACCGCTACGAGATCGAGGTCGTCACGCCGCGCGAACCCGAGCGGCGTGCCGGCATCGTCGCGCTGCGCCCGCGCCCGCGGGACGTGGCCCCGCTGGCGGCATCGTTGGCCAACCACGGGCTCACCGTGACCGCGCGCGGCGACCTCATCCGCGTGTCGGCCCACGTCGGCACCGATGCCGACACCCTGCGACTCTTCGGCGATGCGCTGGCCGGATTCGCCTACGCGCGCGTGGAGTGAACATCGTGTGAACGGAGGGCGCGGTGGCATCCGCTCCCCGCGTGTCGCTGCGCTGCCGCACCCGCCGCCGTCGTACCGTCGAGTCATCGGGCACGGTGCCCGGTCGGGTCGGCCTCACGGATCACGACTCGTGACCCACGGTCGACTCGAGAACCCGGGAACACCCGGTCGGGAGTCAGACGTGACGATACGAACTCGGCAGCAGACGACCACTTCACTCGGGGCGGGGACGGCACCCCCCGAGACGCCGCAGGACCTGCGCACCTATGTGCTCGACACCTCGGTGCTGCTCAGTGATCCGCGGGCGCTGTTCCGCTTCGCCGAGCACTCCGTGGTGATTCCGGTCGTCGTCATCTCCGAACTCGAGGGCAAGCGCCACGACCCCGAGATCGGCTACTTCGCGCGCCAGGCACTGCGCCACCTCGACGATCTGCGCGTGGAGCACGGGCGCCTGGACTTCCCGGTGCCGGTCGGCGCCGGAGGCACCCTGCGGGTCGAGCTCAACAGCCCCGACACGGGCATCTTGCCCTCGGGCGTGCGGCTGGGCGACAACGACAGCCGCATCCTCGCCGTCGCCGCGCACCTCGCGCAGGACGGCGGGCCGGTCACGGTCGTCTCCAAGGACCTGCCGATGCGTGTCAAGGCGGCATCGCTGGGGATCAGCGCCGAAGAGTATCTCGCCGAGCAGGCGGTCGACTCCGGCTGGTCCGGCATCGCCGCGATCGACATCTCCGGCGACGAGATCGCCGACCTGTACGAGACCGAGGTCGGCCTGAGCGAGGAGGTGCGGGGTCTTCCCGTCAACACCGGGCTCGTGATCCACTCCGAGCGCGGGTCCGCACTGGCACGCGTCACCACCGATGGCGAGTTCCGGCTCGTGCGCGGCGATCGTGAGCTGTTCGGGCTGCACGGGCGTTCGGCCGAGCAGCGCATCGCCGTCGACCTGCTCTCGGACCCCGACGTCGGCATCGTGTCGCTCGGCGGCCGCGCCGGCACGGGCAAGTCGGCCCTCGCCCTGTGCGCGGGGCTCGAGTCGGTGCTCGAACGCCAGCAGCAGAAGCGCATCATCGTCTTCCGTCCCCTGTTCGCCGTCGGGGGCCAGGAGCTCGGCTACCTGCCCGGCGACCAGCAGGAGAAGATGAACCCCTGGGGCCAGGCCGTCTTCGACACCCTGTCGGCGCTGGTCTCCCGCGAGGTCGTGGACGAGGTGCTCGACCGAGGGATGCTCGAGGTGCTCCCGTTGACCCACATCCGGGGGCGCAGCCTGCACGACGCCTTCGTCATCGTCGACGAGGCGCAGAGTCTGGAGCGCAACGTCCTGCTCACCGTGCTCTCCCGAATCGGGCAGAACTCCCGGGTGGTGCTCACTCACGACGTCGCCCAGCGCGACAACCTGCGCGTCGGTCGCCACGACGGGGTGGTGGCCGTCGTCGAGGCGCTCAAGGGTCACCCCCTGTTCGCCCACGTCACGCTGACTCGCTCCGAGCGCAGCCCCATCGCGGCCCTGGTCACCGACCTCCTCGAGGGCCTGGAGGTCTAGCCGCACCACCGCCGCGCCCGTCGAGGGAGTGGGCCTGTCATCCGGGCCCCCGGGTCGCCGGGGCCTGTGGAGAACCTGACATTGCCTGCGGTCGATCCGCGGGCCCTGGTCTCTTGACGAAGATCTCGTGTTGGTAACGGTCGCCTCCGGAGCCGTCGCTGGCACACGGAAGGACTGCGCCGCGGATGACTCGCTACACGCCGCGCCAGGCTCCGCGGCATGCGGCGGAGCCCCGCCCCGGCCCGCTGCCCGCCT
>NZ_JBKEAF010000069.1:0-17833 GCF_047971895.1 Microbacterium sp. | reverse complement strand
CTGTTCGACACCGCCACCGGCTGGGTCCACCGCCTGCAGAGTGCACACCAGGCAGGCAGACTCGAGCACGAACTGAAACGACTGCGCCGCTACCGGCTACTGGTCATCGACGAGGTCGGCTACCTACCTTTCGACGCCGACGCCGCGAACCTGTTCTTCCAACTCGTCGCATCTCGTTACGAGCAAGGCTCGATCCTCGTCACCAGCAATATGCCCTTCGGGCGCTGGGGCGAGATCTTCGCCGACGACATCGTCGCCGCCGCGATGATCGACCGCCTCGTCCACCACGCCGAGGTCCTCACCCTCGGCGGCGACTCCTACCGAACCCGCGCCCGTCGCGAACTCCTCAAGACCCCGCCCACATCGGGCGCGGACCACTAAACACACAACCCCAGGGGGTCAACTTTCGCCGACGAAAAGGGGTCAGTTGTTAGCCGACGTTGACACCTGATTCTTCACAAATCTGTGGTTAACAGGCTCATCGTGTTTGAGGGTGTAGTGCGGGTCTGAAGCCTCCGGCTTCGAGCAAGGACCTCGCGATGTAGTGGGTGAGGTTCCGGAAGCCGAGTGCGGAGCCGCGGAGGTGCTCAAGGCGGCCGTTGATCGCCTCGGTGGGGCCGTTGCTGGTGCCGGGGCGGCCGAAGAACGCGGCGGATCTCGGTGAGAGCAGTGGGGACGCCGCCGCCGACCGTGTCGATCACTGCCCGCATCTCGTGCCGGTCGCGGTACGCGAGAAGCTGTCGTAGCATCCTCGGGCCTGTGGTCGAATGGGAGCACCGCAGACTCTGAGAAGAGGCATAAACATGCTCGCCACCTTCATGTACGGTGCTGGCGACGTGCGCGTCGAGACCGCGCCCGACCCTGTCCTCAAGGTCCCGACCGACGCGATCGTCCGCACCGTGCGTACGTGCGTTTGCGGCTCCGACCTGCACGGCTACCGCTCGATGCGTCCCCGCACGGCCGGCTCGCCGATGGGGCACGAGCTCATCGCGGTCGTCGAGGAGGTCGGTGCCGAGGTGCGCACGCTCGCACCTGGTGACTTCGTGATCGCCTCGTTCGCGTTCCAAGACAACACGTGCGTGTTCTGCCGCGAGGGTGTGCAGACGTCGTGCGTCCACGGCGGGTTCTACGGATCGCCCGAGATCGGCGGACTCCAGGCATCCATCGCCCGTATCCCCCTCGCGGACGGCTCTCTCGTGAAGATGCCCGACCTCGACCCGGCCACCGCCGACGAGAGTCTGCTCGCGTCGCTGCTGACCCTGTCTGACGTGTACCTCACCGGGTACCACGCCGCCTATACGGGGCAGGTGCAGCCCGGCAGGACCGTCACCGTGATCGGCGACGGCGCCGTCGGGCTCTCGGCCGTTCTCGCCGCGAGGCAGCTGGGGGCCGAGCGCATCATCCTGATGGGACGTCACACCGACCGCACCGACTTGGGAGTCGAGTTCGGTGCCACGGATGTCGTCGCCGAGCGCGGCGACGAGGGCATCGCACGGGTGCTCGACCTCACGGACGGCAAGGGCAGTCATATCGTGCTCGAAGCCGTCGGATACCTGCCCGCGTACGAGCAGGCGTGCGGGATCGTGCGCCCCGGCGGCATCATCAGCCGCGTGGGCGTGCCGCAGTACGAAGAGGCTCCAATCATTCCGGTCGCTGTTCGGCAAGAACGCCCGGCTCGTCGGCGGCCCCGCCCCGGTGCGCGCCTACATGGAGGACGCGATCCCGCTCGTGCTCGACGGCACGATCGACCCCGGCCGCGTCTTCGACCGCGCGATCGCGCTCGCCGAGGTGCCGGCCGGGTACGCGGCGATGGATGCGCGCGAAGCGCTGAAGGTCATGGTCACGCCGTAGGGGTGCCCGAGACTGGCCCGCCGCTCACACGTGCGCGCGCAGGAAGGTCGTGACACGGTCCCACGCGTCCGCCGCGTCGGCGGCGCGGTACCGCGGGCCGGTGTCGTTGAAGAAGGCGTGCGCAGCATCCGCATACACCACCGCCTCGAAGTCGACGTCCGCTGCCGCCATCTCGGCTTTCACCTGGGGCAGGGCGTCTATCAGCGACGGGTCGTGCTGCCCATAGAACGCCAGCACCGGGCACGTGATGCGCGCGATCTGTGGCGCCTCGGGCGCACGACCGTAGAACGGGGCGGCGGCACGGATGCGGTCATCCGCCGTCGCGAGCAGGAACGCGTAGGTGCCGCCGAAGCAGAACCCGGTCACGACCAGTCGATCGCCCACCCCCTCGGCCGTGAGCCAGTCGCCGGTCGCCCGCAGCGCACCCACCGCCCACCCGGCGTACTCGGGCGCGAGGGTGACGGTCAGGGCATCGCGCAACCGTGGCTGGGCGGCGACACGCACCTCCTCGTCGGGGCTGTTCATCTCGGCGAACAGCTCGGCACCCACGGCAGGCTCGATCCCGCCGCGGCTGAGGATGTCTGGTGCCGCGACCAGCCAGCCGAGCGCCGCGTACCGGTCGGCGACATCGCGGATGTGATCGACCAGGCCCCACACCTCGTGGACGAGGATCAGCCCGCCGATCGGGTCGCCCTCGGGGCGGGCGATGTAGACGTCGAAGGACTCGCCGGATGCTTCGAGGGAAGCGGTATCGGTCATGACACCACCGTACGACACAGCGCGAGGCCGATGTTCCGCGTAGATTCGGAAGTCCCCGTGGAGAAAGGGGCAGACGAGACCGTGCCCACGCTCCTGGTCGTGCATCACACACCGTCGCCGAGCATGCAGTCGATGCTGGAGGCCGTGCTCACCGGCGCCCGCGACGACGCGATCGAGGGCGTTGACGTCGTCGTGCGGCCCGCACTGTCTGCCGGTGCCGCCGACGTCTTGAGCGCCGATGCCGTGCTGTTGGGCACCCCGGCGAACATCGGCTACATGTCGGGAGCGCTCAAGCACTTCTTCGACACGATCTACTACCCCGTGCTCGATGCCACCACCGGGCGCCCCTACGCCCTGTATGTGCATGGCGGCAGCGACGCGGCCGGAGCCGTCCGCTCCGTCGAGACGATCGCGACCGGCATGCGGTGGCGGCGGATGCGCGAACCGCTGACGGTCATCGGGGACGTGGATGCCGCGGCTCGCGAGGCCTGCTGGGAACTCGGTGCCGCGACCGCGGCCGGCCTGCAGCCGTCGCTGTGAGCACGGCGGTGCGGGACAGGTGCCGCGAGCGCGTAGTGTCACTGCATGGCGAGTTTCGACGACAAGCCGATCATGCACCTGACGGTGACCGAGTGGGATGCCTACCTCTCCGCCGATCCCAGCCCCGACGGCGTGCGGCTCAAGCTGCGCAAGAAGTCGTCGCGTGCACCCGGGATCACCTGGTCTGAGGCGCTGGACGTCGCGCTCTGCCATGGGTGGATCGACGGTCAGAGCAAGCGCTTCGACGACGACTACCTGCTGCAGGCGTTCACGCCGCGGCGCAGGAACAGCCCGTGGTCGCAGCTCAACCGCGAGCACGTCGCGCGGCTGACGGAGGAGGGCAGGATGCGCGCGGGCGGTCTTGCCGAGGTCGAGCGGGCGAGGGCGGACGGCCGGTGGGATGCCGCCTACCGCCAGCGGGATGCTGCGCCCTCGCCGGAGCTGCAGGAGGCCCTCGACCGCAATCCCGCCGCCGCGGAGTTCATTGCGTCGCTGACGAAGACCGAGCGATTCCGGATCTACTTCCGGCTCGGCAGCATCCGCACGCCGGCCGTGCGCGCGGCCCGCATCGCCGACGTCGTCGAGAAGGCCGCCCGCGGCGAGCACCACTACCGCTGAGCGCGGGGGCCCGCGAGCGCCTGGTCCGCCGACGGCACGGAGGCGCCGTCGACCGTGACGCGTGCGTCCGCGAAGCGAGCGGCGGGTGCGGTGCCGAGTCGTCGAGAGCCCGGAATACCCCCGTGAGGTATGCGTTACACTGGGCGAAATACCCATAGGGGGTATCGAACGAAGGAGTGAACCATGACGACGACCGAGTACCGGGTGACCGGCATGACCTGCGGCCACTGCGAGATGTCGGTGCGCGAAGAGGTGGAGCAGGTCGCCGGCGTCGAAGGCATCGACGTCAGCGCCAAGGACGGCACGCTCGTCGTCACCGCGACGCAGCCGATCGACGACGACGCCGTGCTCGCGGCCGTCGACGAGGCCGGATACTCCGCGGTGCGCGTCTGATGGCCACCCCGGCGGAGGCCGCCGTCGAGCTGCAGATCGGCGGGATGACCTGCGCGTCCTGCGCGAACCGCATCGAGCGCAAGCTCAACAGGCTCGACGGCGTCACCGCCACGGTCAACTACGCGACCGAGAAGGCGAAGGTCACCTATCCGTATGGCTACGATCCGGCCCAGCTGATCGCCGAGGTCGAGAAGACCGGGTACACGGCGGCGCTGCCGGCGCCGAAGAAGGAGAAGATGGATGCCGGTGGACCCGAGGCCGCGGCATCCGAAGATCTCGAACTGACCTCGCTGCGCCAGCGGCTGATCATCTCGGCGATCCTCACCGTTCCGGTCGTCGCGATGGCGATGATCCCGGCGCTGCAGTTCACCTACTGGCAGTGGGCGTCGCTGACCCTCGCGGCGCCGGTGATCGTGTGGGGCGCGTGGCCGTTCCACAAGGCCGCGTGGATCAATCTGCGCCACGGCGCCGCGACCATGGACACGCTCATCTCGATGGGCACCCTGGCCGCGTTCCTGTGGTCGCTGTACGCGCTGTTCCTCGGCACCGCCGGCATGCCCGGGATGACGCACGCCTTCGAACTCACCGTCGCCCCGTCGGACGGCGCCGGCAACATCTACCTCGAGGTCGGCGCGGGCGTGACCACGTTCATCCTGCTCGGCCGGTACTTCGAGAAGCGGTCGAAGCGGCAGGCCGGAGCCGCCCTGCGGGCACTGCTCGAGCTCGGTGCGAAAGACGTGGCGGTGCTGCAGGGGGGCGTCGAGACGCGCATCCCGATCGACGAGCTGCAGGTGGGCGACGAGTTCATCGTGCGCCCCGGCGAGAAGATCGCGACCGACGGCGTGGTCGTCTCGGGCACGTCGGCCGTGGATGCCTCGATGCTCACCGGCGAACCGGTCCCGGTCGAGGTGACCGAGGGCGACCCGGTCACGGGCGCCACCGTCAACGCGGGCGGACGCCTCGTGGTGCGCGCGACACGCGTGGGCGCCGACACGCAGCTCGCCCAGCTCGCGAAGCTCGTCGAAGACGCTCAGACCGGAAAGGCGCCGGTGCAGCGGCTCGCCGACCGCATCTCGGGCGTGTTCGTGCCGATCGCCATCGGCATCGCGGTCGTCACACTGGCGGCGTGGCTGATCGTCGGGTTCCCGGCATCCGCGGCGTTCACTGCGGCCGTCGCCGTCCTCGTCATCGCCTGCCCCTGCGCCCTGGGCCTGGCCACCCCGACCGCTCTGCTGGTCGGCACCGGCCGCGGTGCGCAGCTGGGCATCATCATCAAGGGCCCCGAGGTGCTCGAGTCGACGCGCACCGTCGACACCATCGTGCTCGACAAGACCGGCACCGTCACCACCGGCAAGATGACCTTGGTCGACGTGATCGTCGAGCCGGGGACCGACCCGGATGAGCTGCTGCGGCTCGCCGGATCGGTGGAGGATGCTTCGGAGCACCCGATCGCGCAGGCGATCGCCAAGGCCGCGACCGAGCGCGTGGGCGCGTTGCCCGACGTCGAGGGCTTCACCAACCTCGAGGGCACCGGAGTGCAGGGCCAGGTCGACGGGCACGCGGTGCTGGTGGGGCGCGAGTCGCTGCTCGCCGAGTGGTCGCAGCACCTCAGCCCCGACGTCACGGCCGCCAAGGCGCGCGCCGAGAGCGAGGGCAAGACCGTCGTCGCCGTCGGGTGGGACGGCGCCGCGCGCGGAATCCTCGTCGTCGCCGACACCGTCAAGCCCACGAGCGCCGAGGCCGTCGCCCAGCTCAAGAAGCTGGGGCTCGTGCCGATCCTGCTGACCGGCGACAACACCGCGGTCGCGCGGCGCATCGCGGCCGAGGTCGGCATCGACCGGGTGATCGCCGAGGTTCTGCCGCAGGGCAAGGTGGATGTCGTGGCCCGACTGCAGCACGACGGCCGTGTCGTCGCGATGGTCGGCGACGGCGTCAACGATGCGCCCGCGCTCGCCCAGGCCGACCTGGGGCTCGCGATGGGCACGGGCACCGATGTGGCGATCGAGGCATCCGACCTCACCCTCGTGCGGGGCGATCTGCGCAGTGCGGTCGACGCGATCCGGCTGTCGCGGCGGACCCTCGGCACCATCAAGACGAACCTGTTCTGGGCGTTCGCGTACAACGTCGCCGCCATCCCGGTCGCCGCCCTGGGCCTGCTCAACCCCATGCTCGCGGGTGCCGCCATGGCGCTGTCGAGCGTGTTCGTCGTGGGCAACAGCCTGCGGCTGCGGGCATTCCGAAGCACGGCGCGGGCAGCGTGACCCACGGGGAGCACAGCCACGGGCCCGCAGACCACGCGCACGCAGACCACGCGCACGGCCACGGCGATCACGTCGCGCAGTTCCGACGGCTGTTCTGGATCAACCTGATCATCGCGGTGCCGGTCGTCGCGTTCTCGCCGATGTTCGCGACGCTCCTCGGCTACGACGTGCCCGACTGGGGGGCGTGGGTCGCCGCGGTGCTCGGCACCGTCATGTACGCGTGGGGCGGCTGGCCGTTCCTCACCGGGGCGGTCAGCGAGATCCGCGCCCGCCGGCCGGGCATGATGCTGCTCATCGGGCTGGCGATCACCGTCGCGTTCCTCGCCTCCTGGGGGGCGACCGTCGGGCTGCTGCACCACGAGCTCGAGTTCTGGTGGGAGCTTGCCCTCCTCATCGTCATCATGCTGCTCGGCCACTGGGTCGAGATGCGGTCGCTCGCGCAGACCAGCTCGGCACTCGACGCGCTGGCAGCGCTCCTTCCCGACGAGGCCGAACGGGTCGAGGGCGACGAGGTCGTGACGGTCGCTCCGTCCGAACTGCGGGTGGGCGATGTCGTGCTCGTGCGGCCCGGCGGCAGCGTGCCCGCCGACGGGCGCATCGTCGACGGCCGCGCCGATATGGACGAATCGATGGTCACGGGTGAATCCCGTGCGGTGGCTCGCACCATCGGCGACACGGTCGCCGCCGGCACTGTCGCCACCGACTCGGGACTGCGGGTCGAAGTCACCGCCACGGGCGATGCGACGACCCTCGCCGGCATCCAGCGACTCGTCGCCGACGCGCAGAACTCGTCCTCACGCGCGCAGCGCATCGCCGACCGCGCCGCCGGCTGGCTGTTCTGGTTCGCGCTGGGCGCCGCGGTGATCACGGCGATCGTCTGGACCCTCGTCGGCAACCCCGACGCCGCCGTCGTACGCACCATCACGGTGCTCGTGATCGCCTGCCCGCACGCGCGGGGTCTGGCGATCCCCCTGGTCGGGGCCATCGCCCCCGAGCGCGCCGCGCGCGGCGGCGTGCTCGTGAAAGACCGCCTCGCACTGGAGAGCATGCGCACCGTCGACACCGTGCTGTTCGACAAGACCGGCACGCTCACCAAGGGCGAGCCCGCCGTCATCGAGGTGGTCACGACCGGGGGAAGGGATGCCGACGCCGTGCTCGCGCTCGCCGCGGCGGCGGAGTCCGACAGCGAACACCCGCTCGCCCGCGCCATCGTGTGCGCCGCGCAGGACAAGCAGCTCGTCGTGCCCGCGGCATCCGGCTTCGCCTCCTCCCCGGCCGTCGGCGTCACCGCCACCGTCGACGGCACCGAGGTGCGGGTCGGGGGCCCGCGCATGCTCGACGAGCTGGGGGCAGCCGAGATCGAGTCGGCCGATGCCTGGCGGGCGGCCGGTGCCATCATCCTGCACGTCGCACGCGATGGGGTCGTCGTCGGTGGGCTGAAGCTCGCCGACGAGATCCGCCCGGAGTCGCGCGAGGCCGTCGATGCGCTGCACGCGCTCGGCGTGCAGGTCGTCATGCTCACCGGTGATGCCGAGGCCGTGGCGAACGCCGTCGCCGCCGACCTCGGCATAGACCGTGTCTACGCCGGCGTGCGCCCCGAAGACAAGGCCGGCACCGTCGCCGAAATGCAGCGCGAGGGCCGCAAGGTCGCCATGGTCGGCGACGGCGTCAACGACGCTCCGGCACTGGCCCAGGCCGACGTCGGCATCGCGATCGGCGCGGGCACCGACGTGGCCATCGCCTCGGCGGGCGTGGTCCTCGCCGGCTCCGACCCGCGCAGCGTCGTCTCGGTCGTCGAGCTGTCGCGGCGCGCGTACGCGAAGATGCGGCAGAACCTGTGGTGGGCAGCCGGCTACAACCTCGTCTCCGTGCCGCTGGCGGCCGGCATCCTCGCACCCATCGGCTTCGTGCTGCCCATGGCGGTCGGCGCGATCCTGATGTCCCTGTCCACGCTCATCGTCGCGATCAACGCACAGCTGCTGCGCCGCATCGACCTCAGCCCCGAAGGAGTCCCATGACCACCGTCGACACCCACGCCCACCACGGCTATATCTCCGACAAGGACAAGTACCTCAACCGGCTCAAGCGCATCGAGGGCCAGGCGCGCGGCATCTCGCGCATGGTCGACGAGGAGAAGTACTGCATCGACATCCTCACCCAGATCAGCGCGCTCAAGAGCGCTCTCGACGTCGTCGCCGTCGGCCTGCTCGACAATCACCTCACGCACTGCGTCGTCGACGCCGCGCGCGCCGGCGACGACGAAGCCGCCGTGAAGATCAAGGAGGCGACCGACGCGATCACCCGGCTGGTGCGGTCGTAGCGTCCGCGCGCACCCGTTCGGCGAGCAGCGTCGCGCCGGCGACGGCGGCCGGCATCACGAAGATCGCCCCGAGCGGCACCAGGAAGCACACCTGCGTCGCGATGCCGAAGCCGACCGTGCGGGCACGGTGACGGCGCAGCATCCCTCGTCTGTTCGTGCGGGTGATCCCACGCGCCGCCAACCCGCGCGCGGTGAGCTCGTCGGCGAGCATCCATCCCGTCAGGGTGAACGCGACCACGGCCGCCAGCACCGACCCGACCACCGGGATCACGCCGACCAGCAGCGCGAGCACCGCAACGCCGATGCCGCGCAGCACCAGCACGACGCCGTCGCCGAGCGCCCGCCAGAGGCCGATGCCCGGGCCGGGATCGGTCACGCCCCGGTCGGCTTCGACCGCACGCCAGATGCGGTCGTAGAACGGCTCGCCGACGGCGAGCGTCAGCGCCGTGAACGAGACGGCGAAGAGCACGAGCGCGCCCGCGACCAGGGCAGAGCCGAGGGCGATGCGGATGCCGGCGGCCCACACCGCGGGCCAGTCATCGGCGAACGGCGTGAGCGCCGCGGTCAGCTGCGGCAGGAACACCGCCAGAGCGACGAGCCCCGCGAGGAACAGTGCCCCGACGATGACCGCGGGCAGCAGGCCCAGCAGCATCAGCCCCGTGCGGGAGCGCCAGTACGCGAAGCCGCGCCCGAGGGTGGCGACCCCGCCGAAGAACTCGCGCATGAGGATGCCTCACCGCCTGTGGCGCATCGAGGAGGGGTCAGGTGGTGACCGGCGGCCCGATGCGCAGGGTGCACGCCACCGCCTCGGGGCTCAGCATCGCGTCGATCGACGACTGCTGCGACGAGGCGTACTTGCGCTGGATCTCGTCGTCGATGCGCCGCTGCACAGGGTCGTCGGCAGGAACGTGCGCGGTGGAGACCGCCTCGCGCGGCAGGTCGAGGGCGGCCGCACGGTCGCGCTCGGCGAGGGCGCCATCGCCCCGTGCGAACGATACCGGCCGCCCCGACGCGATGTGCCGGTGCCACCACGAGCTCGCGCCGTACGCCGATCGCACGTAGGGTACGCCGTCGATCACCATCGACCAGATCGGCGTCGCGAGCGCTGATCCGTCCTTCTTCGTCGTCACGATCGCGACGACCTGGGTATCGTCGAGCAGCTTCACGGTGTCCTGGTAGCTCATGACGGGGGCAACGACGCGGGCGCCGCGATCATTCCCCGCCCCGGGGAGCGGCCGGTACCGGCGGAGGAGGCAGACTGGATGCCGTGCCGGCCGTGCGACGAGACCCCAGGGAGGACCCCTCCGACGTGTCGGTGTGGCGCGCACCCGGGATGCCGGCACTGGCCGTGATGGTCGCGGTCGGCTTCGTCGGGTACTCGCTGCTGATGCCGGTCGCCCCGATGTGGGCGGCGCTCGGCGGCGCGAACGCCACCGGGCTGGGCTTCGTCACGGGCGTGTTCATGTTCTGCACCGTCGCGGTGCAGCTGTTCGTGCCGCGCCTGCTGCGCCGGTTCGGGTGGGCGCCGGTGCTCGTGATCGGGCTCGTGCTGCTCGGCGCCCCGGCACTGCTGCATCTGCTCTCCGACGAGCTAGCCGTGGTGCTGGCCCTCGCCGCCGTGCGCGGCGCCGGCTTTGCGATCCTCACGGTGACCGGCAGCAGCGCGGTGGCCGAGCTCATCGAACCCGCGCGTCGCGGCCGGGCGATCGGTGCCTTCGGGCTCGCGATCGCGGTACCGCAGCTGCTGCTGCTGCCGCTGGCGCCGTGGGCCGCCGAGAACCTCGGCTACCCCGTCGTGTTCGTCGCGGCGACCGCGCCCGTGCTCGGAATCGTCGCGGCGTACCGCGTGGGCCGGCGGATCGACGGGCTGCCGCGGCATCCCGATCTCGAGCACCCCGACCTGCACGGCGGTCTGCGTCGCTTCGCCGGGCTCGCCCCGCCGGTGATCCTGCTGCTCGGGGTGACGCTCGCCGGCGGTGCGATGATCACCTTCGTGCCGCAGCTGACGGCAAACGCCGCACTCACCGTCGCGGGCCTGTTGCTGCTGACGGGGCTCTCGGCGCTGACCCGCTGGGGCGCCGGCCACATTGCCGACCGGCACGGTGCGCGCGGCCTGCTGTGGCCGAGCGTACTGTGCACCGTGGTCGGGCTGTCGCTCTGCGCGTGGTCAGCCGCGGGCCTGGGCCGCGGTGCCGCACTGCTGCTCGGCATGGCGCTCATCGGCATGAGCTACGGTGCGCTGCAGAACCTGACCCTCGGCTTGGCGTTCGCCGCCGTGCCCAGGCGCGATCAGGTCACCGCCAGCGCTGTCTGGAACATCGGCTTCGACATGGGCACCGGCGTGGGGGCGGTCATCGTGGGGGCGATCGCCACCGGCACGAGCTTTCCCATCGCGCTGCTGTGCGCCGCGGGCGTCTCGCTGCTCACCCTGCCGCTGGCGTTCCTGCGGTCGCGGGCGGGCGGTCGCGGCGCCTCCGTCGAGTGACAGCACGGCGAGCAGCGGGCAGCTCCTTCGTGAGGTCGACCTCACAGGCAGTCATCCCGCAACGGCTCGACCCGCGGTTCGCCAGGTTCGCAGTTCCGCGCAAAGTTCGCAGGATTCTGGCGTACGGGTGCGAACGTGGCGCAGAACAGCGAGCCGGGCGCGGCGCGCGGCGGCACTGCGTGCCCCAGATCCCGCCACGATCGTGCGCGGCATCCATGACGCCGTCGCCGGCTGGCTTGCGCTCACCCCTAGACTGAGTTCGCGCGTCGTGGAGGTCATGCGCGCGCCGCGGGCGCGGCTCACCGAGCGCGAGCACGAGGTGCTGCGTCTGCTCGACACCGGCGCGTCGAACCGCAAGATCGCGAAGACGCTGTTCGTCAGCGAGGCGACCGTGAAGACGCACCCCGTGCATCTTCGGCAAGCTGGGCGTCGACAGCCGGTCGCGGGCTGTCGCGGTGGCCGCGAGACGGGACTGCTGTGACCGATCTCCACCCTTCGGACCGCATTCACCGATACTGAAGCGACACGAGAAAGGCATTCATCGCGCGATGAGCACCCCGACCGACGTCACACCGCCCACCCGCCGCGAGTGGTTCGCGCTCGCCGTCCTGTCCTTCGGGCTCGGCATGATCGTGCTCGACGGCACGATCGTCGGTGTCGCCCTGCCCGACATCATCGCCGACCTGAAACTCGACCTCACCGACGCGCAGTGGGTGAACAGCCTGTACGCGGTGCTGCTGGCCGCGCTGCTGCTGTCGACGGGGAAGCTCGCCGACCGCTGGGGGCGCAAGCTGCTGTTCCAGGTGGGCACTGTCGTGTTCGTCGGGGGCAGCATCCTCGCGGCCATGGCAGATGCCTCGGGGCCGCTCATCGCCGCCCGCGCGGTACAGGCCGTCGGTGCGGCGTTGATCATGCCGTCGACGCTGTCCACGGTGAACGCGACGTTCCGCGGCCGGTACCGCGCGGCGGCGTTCGGCGTGTGGGGTGCCGTGATCTCGGGCGCTGCCGCCGTCGGGCCGCTGGCAGGCGGCGCGCTGACCCAGTGGGCGTCGTGGCACTGGATCTTCCTGGTCAACATCCCCCTGGGCGCCCTCGTGTTCTTCGCCGGCCTGTTCACCGTGCCCGAGACGCGCGGCAGCGGGTTCCGCCGCGGCGCCGATGTCGACGGTGCGCTGCTGAGCGCGATCGGGCTCGGCGCCCTGGTGTTCGCCGTGATCGAAGGGCCCGATATCGGGTGGTGGGCGCCGACCGGCGAGTTGAAGGTCTTCGGCTGGGTGTGGGGGACGGATGCCGCGATCTCGGCGGTTCCCGTCGCGTTCGCCGTGGCTGCGGTCGCCCTGATCCTGTTCATCCTGTGGGAGCGGCACCGTGCGCGCGTGCAGCGTTCGGCGCTGCTCGACCTCACCCTGTTCCGCCTGCGCACCTTCTCGTGGGGCAACGTCACGGCGGCGATGGTCGCCGTGGGCGAGTTCGCGATCATCTTCGTGCTGCCGCTGTATCTCATCAACGCCCTGGGGCTCGACGTGATGGGCGCCGGGCTGGTGCTGGCGGCCATGGCCATCGGCGCCTTCGTCTCCGGTGCGCTGGCCCGGCACTTGGCGGCGCGGTTCGGGTCTCCGGGCACGGTGCTGATCGGTCTCGGGCTGGAGGTCCTCGGCATCCTCGCCCTCGCCCTGATCGTGCAGGGCGGCACCCCGGGCTGGATCGTCGCGATTCCGCTCGTCGTGTACGGGCTCGGGCTGGGGCTCGCCTCGGCGCAGCTCACGGGCACGGTGCTGCGCGACGTGCCCGTGGAGGTCTCGGGGCAGGGCTCGGCCACGCAGAGCACCGTCCGGCAGATCGGTTCGGCGCTGGGCACGGCGTTCGCCGGCGCGGCGCTGTCGGTGGCGCTCGCGCTGACGCTGCCGGCATCCCTGAGCGCGACGGGGATCCCGACCGCGACCGCCGACGAGCTGGCGGACTCCACGCGGCAGTCGGCGGGCACCGCGATCACGCAGCTGCGCGCAGAGGGCACGCACAGCGACCTGGGCGACAAGACCGCCGAGGTGGTCGATGCTCTGGCCACCGGCTTCGCCGACGGCACCCGCTGGTCGCTGCTGGTGGCCACCGTGTTCCTGCTGCTGGGCTTCGTGGGGGCCCTGCGGCTGCGCCGCGCGGCCGCCGCGCCCGCTGCGCCCGCTGCCCTGCCCGCGGACCGCTGAGGCCCCGCGTCGGGTCACGCGCGGCCGATCAGGTTCGCAGTTTCGCGCCAGGTTCGCAGGAATCACGCGTGTGGGTGCGAACTCCGCGCGAAACTGCGGGCTCGGCGAGTGCGCCCGGCACGGCAGACTGGGTGCATGCCCGAGCTTTCCGACCTCGCCGCCGCCCTGCCGCCCGGGGTGCTCGTCACCGACCCCGACGCTATGGAGCCCTACCGAGGCGACCGCGCGAACGACCCTGCGGTGGGCATGCCGCTCGCGGTGGTGCGGGCGACGTGCACCGAGGATGTGCAGGCCACGGTGCGGTACGCGGCGGCCCGAGGCATCCCGCTCGTCCCCCGCGGCGCCGGCTCGGGTCTCTCCGGCGGCAGCTCGGCCGTCGACGGAGCCATCGTCGTCTCGCTCGAGCGGATGCGCGCGATCGAGATCGACCCCGTCGTGCGGATGGCGACCGTGCAGCCCGGGGCGCTGAACGCCGAGGTGAAGGATGCCGCGGCCGCGCACGGTCTGTGGTACCCGCCCGACCCGTCGTCGTTCGAGTTCTGCTCGATCGGCGGAAACGTCGCCACCAACGCCGGCGGGCTGTGCTGCGTCAAGTACGGAGTGACCACCGACTACGTGCTCGGCATGACGGTCGTGCTCGCCGACGGGCGTGCCGTGCGCCTGGGCGGGCCGCGCCTGAAGGACGTCGCGGGGCTCTCGCTCACGAAGCTGTTCGTCGGCAGTGAGGGCACGCTCGGCATCGTCACCGAGGCGGTGCTGCGCCTCGTCCCGGCTCAGCGCACGCCCACCACCCTGGTGGCGACGTTCCCGACGCTGACCGGGGCGACCCAGGCGGTGCTCGACATCACCCGCACCATGCGGCCGTCGATGCTCGAGTTCATGGATGCTGTCGCGATCGGCGCCGTCGAAGACGAGACCCGGATGGGGTTGGACCGGGATGCCGCGGCCCTGCTCGTCGTGCAGTCCGACGAACCGGCGGCACTGGCCGCCGAGCAGATCGCCGCCGTCGAGGCGTACTGTGCGGCGAACGGGGCGACGGAGTGCTACGCGACGGACGACCCGGACGAGGGCGAGGCTTTCGTCGCGGCTCGTCGCATGGCGATCCCCGCCGTCGAGAAGCGCGGATCGCTGCTGCTCGAAGATGTCGGCGTGCCGTTGCCGCGGCTGGGCGATCTGGTGACCGGCATCGCCGGGATCGCGGCGCACCACGACCTCGTGATCTCGGTGATCGCGCACGCTGGTGACGGCAACACGCATCCGCTCATCGTCTTCGACCCCGCCGACCCGGCATCGCGGGCGCGTGCGGACGCCGCCTACGGCGAGATCATGCACCTCGCGATCGAGCTCGGCGGCACGATCACCGGCGAACACGGTGTGGGGCGCCTGAAGCGCCCGTGGCTCGGCGACTACCTCGGCGAGGATGTGCTCGAGCTCAACCAGCGCATCAAGCGGGCGCTCGACCCGCAGGGCATCCTGAACCCCGGCGCCGGTCTCTGAATCATGCCCTGGCGGTACGCCGGGTGATCCTGCTCGATATCGGGTGGTGCAACTCTCTCGCGATTCAGTAGAGTTCTGAGGGCAAGTATCCATGCTGGGGAGATGGTGTGGTCGTCGCGGCTAGGTCATGCGGCCGCCGAGATCCTCGTCCTGGCGCACAGACACCACACCGGAGATCTGCAATGCCGCATCGGAACACGCGTTCCACACACGACAGAAACCCGCACCGTCGAATGGCACGGGTTCTGCGCCCGCTCGCCATGATCAGCGCTGCAGCGCTTGTGACGCTTGGTGGCGCGCAGGCGGCCTCAGCCGCAGAGCCGGGCTTCGAAGGGGCCGAGGCCGAGGCGCAACTGCTCTCGGGCATTGTCGAGACCGGCGGTGCTTCCTCCACGTTCGTGCCTGGCGGTGTCGACTCGCACGCGCTCGCCGACCTCGGCCTGAGCATCCCGTGGCTCGACCTCGAGGCGGACGCCACGATCGGTGCCGAGATGGCGGCGTCCGGCGTCGTCGGGTCGTACGCCGAGAGCGCGCTCGCCAAGGCATCCATCGACCTCGATGACTCACTCGATGCCCGTGTCGACAGCATCATCTCGGGCCTGCACCTCGAGTTCGGCGCGTTCACGGCGAGCGCATCGGCATCGCGCAGCGGTTCGGGTGTCGTGATCGACAGCGACTACTCGCTGGCCGACGCCACGCTCACCCTGAAGAGCCCCATCATCGACGGTCTCAAGGCCACCCTCGTTAAGCGTGTGCTGGCCGACGTCGCCGGCGCAGAGACCGCGATCGAGACTGCGACGATCGCCGACCTGAACAGTCTCGATGACACGATCCTAGAGATCCTCGACCTCGACAACGTCAATGTGCTCAGCGTCGACATCGTGGATGCCACGGCGTCGCTCACCATCGATGCTGGTGCCCTGCAGACGGCGCTGGAGAGTGTGCTGACCGGGGTCGTCACAGACGGCCCGGTGACCCTCGACCTCGATACCGGAACGATCACGGTTGACCTCAGCCCGACCGGGGGGCTGAACGGCCTCGCGCCGAACACATTGCTGGTTGCTGCCGTCGAGACCGCGCTGACCACTCTGCTGACCGACCTGAACACCGAGATCACCGACGCGGTGTCGGCGTCGCTGAAGGCGGCTGATCTCGCTGTGTCGTTCGGGGCCAACGTCGTTGTCAACATCGAGGTGCCGCCGACGATCAAGATCCTGCTCCTGCTCGCGGGTATCGACGTCAGCGTGCTGGGCAGCGACAATCTCATGGCGCTCGACATCACCCTCAGCGGCAACCTCGGCAACTTTCTCCCCGCCGGCGACGCGTCGTCTCTCGCGCTCGGTCTGGATGTCGAGCTGGCGGGCCTCAGCCTTCCGGACCAAGTGCTCGGCTGGATCCTCGACGCCTTCGATGTCGAGGTGAAGGCAGACGTCGTCGACGCCATCCTGAACCCGGTCGCGACCACGCTCGGCACCAAGTTGAGTGCACTGACGGTGGAGGTTGCCGCGCCGGTGAACGAAGCGATCGCCGACATCGGTGGACTCGACGACCTGCTCGGCGGCTTCGTGTCGGTCATCGTCAACGTGCAAGAGGGTTCGAAGGACGGCGGCGGCCCCTTCACTCAGCGTGCGCTGAGCATCCGAGTGTTCGGCGAGCCGTTGCTCAACCTCTCGTCGGCCACGGTGCAAGCCACGCCGTGGACACCGGTCGCCATCTCCGCGCCCGGTGCCGGTACCGAGTACACGGTGACCAGCAACGACGGCATCAAGGATGTCGACATCACTGGTACGGGTGAGCCGACCGCCTCGATCACGGTGACGCTCGACGGCGGCGCCGAGCAGACGGCCACCGTCGCCGATGACGGCACCTGGAGTGTCACGTTCCCGGCGCTCGGCAAAGGTGACTACGCGGTCACAGCCGCACAGTCGGTCGACAACGAGACGGTCGACTCCGAGGCGACGACCGACTTCTCGATCGTCGTCAAGCTACCTGCCCCCGCAGGCGGTGACGCACTGCCCGTCACGGGTGGCGGAGCCGACCTGGGTGTCCTGCTGCCGCTCGGTATGCTTCTGCTCGCCGCCGGTGCGGGCGCGGTGCTGTTCTCGCTGCGGCGTCGCCAGCAGGCGTGATGCGATGAGCGCCGTGCGCTGAACCGCCGTGTGGAGGCCTGGGTGAGTCTCTCGGGCTCCGCACGCGTTTGTCCGGGGAGTTGCGAGCGAGCCCGGGTCGTCTCGCAGGCCCCGGCATCAATGCAGGTGGATGCGCGCACCCGGCTGTGCCCACAGGCTCAGCAACCACGCGGGCGGGGTCTCGGCCCACCCGTTCATCGCCATCGTGCCCACCGCGGATCGGCTTCGACGCAGGCGACGACCGCGACGCGTTCCTGGCCGCTGCGGCGACGGATGGCGTTCGGGCGCATCATGCCGTAGCGACCCGGCTGCGGCACGGAGAGCCCGAGGCGCCCGCCGCTGACGCGGGAGATGCTCCGGGGCACGACCCACGCAGTGCGGATGAACCACCAGAGCGGCACGCGCCGTTGCGCGCTCACTGCCTCAGTGTCGCGGACGACCCACATAATCTGCCAGGTGCTCACCGGTCAGAGTCGAGCGCGCCGTGACGAGGTCGCTGGGGGTGCCCTCGAAGACGACCCTCCCGCCGTCGTGGCCGGCTCCGGGGCCGAGGTCGATGATCCAGTCGGCGTGGGCCATGACGGCCTGGTGGTGCTCGATGACGATCACCGAGTTGCCGGCGTCGACCAGTCGGTCCAGCAGCGCCAGCAGGTTGTCGACATCGGCCAGGTGCAACCCGGTGGTCGGCTCGTCGAGCACGTAGACCGCGCCCTTCTTCGCCATCGAGATGGCGAGCTTCACGCGTTGCCGCTCGCCGCCCGACAGAGTGTTGAGCGCCT
>NZ_JBKEAF010000045.1:0-19128 GCF_047971895.1 Microbacterium sp. | reverse complement strand
GACGAACTCATCCTGGTCTTCGACCTCGGCGGCGGCACCTTCGACGTCTCGCTGCTGGAAGTCGGCAAGGACGAGGATGACTTCTCCACGATCCAGGTCAAGGCCACCAACGGCGACAACCGCCTCGGCGGCGACGACTGGGACCAGCGCATCGTCGAGTGGCTGATCAAGCAGTTCAAGGAGACCACCGGCGTCGACGTCTCTACCGACAAGATCGCCCTGCAGCGCCTCAAGGAGGCCGCGGAGCAGGCCAAGAAGGAGCTCTCCAGCCAGACCTCCGCGACCATCCAGCTGCCCTACCTCTCGCTCACGGAGAACGGCCCGGCGAACCTCGACGAGACGCTCAAGCGCGCCCAGTTCGAGCAGATGACCAAGGACCTGCTCGACCGCACCCGCAAGCCCTTTGAGGACGTCATCCGCGAGGCCGGCATCCAGGTCTCCGACATCGCCCACGTTGTGCTCGTCGGCGGCTCGACCCGGATGCCCGCGGTCACCGAGCTCGTCAAGTCGCTCACCGGTGGCAAGGAGCCCAACAAGGGCGTGAACCCGGACGAGGTGGTCGCCGTCGGCGCGGCCCTGCAGGCCGGGGTGCTGAAGGGCGAGCGCAAGGACGTTCTGCTCATCGACGTCACCCCGCTGTCGCTCGGCATCGAGACCAAGGGCGGGATCATGACCAAGCTCATCGAGCGCAACACGGCGATCCCGACCAAGCGCAGCGAGACCTTCACCACGGCCGACGACAACCAGCCGTCGGTCGCGATCCAGGTCTTCCAGGGCGAGCGCGAGTTCACCCGCGACAACAAGCCGCTGGGTACGTTCGAGCTGACCGGCATCGCCCCCGCCCCGCGCGGCCTGCCGCAGATCGAGGTCACCTTCGACATCGACGCGAACGGCATCGTGCACGTGTCTGCCAAGGACAAGGGCACGGGCAAGGAGCAGTCGATGACCATCACGGGCGGCTCGTCACTGCCCAAGGAGGACATCGACCGCATGGTGCGCGAGGCCGAGGAGCACGCCGCCGACGACAAGAAGCGCCGTGAGTCCGCGGAGACCCGCAACCAGGCCGAGACCCTGTCGTACTCGATCGAGAAGCTCATCAAGGACAACGAGGACAAGATCCCGTCCGAGGTGAAGGACTCGGTGCAGGCGGATGTCGACGCGCTCAAGACCGCGCTGGCCGGTGAGGACGACGACGCGGTCAAGACCGCGTTCGACAAGCTCAGCCAGAGCCAGCAGCAGCTCGGAGAGGCGATCTACGCCTCGGCCCAGGCCGCCGGCGAGCAGGGCGACCCGACGGTGGCCGACCCGGGCAACGGCGAGGTGCCGAACCCCGAAGAGGACGTCATCGACGCCGAGGTCGTCGAAGACGAGGAAGAGACGAAGTAGAACATGACAGACAAGGACGAGTTCCGTCCTGACGAGGAGGGGTCGGCGGCTCAGGCCGCCGGCCCCGATCCGCAGACGGGCGGTGCGGCAGACGCGGGCGACGACGTGCTGACCATCGACGACATCCTGGGCGAGACGCAGGAACCCGGTGTCGCGCAGGCCGACGAGGCACTCACCGGTGACGAAGACACCGTCGACCTTCCGCCGGAGGCGGCCGGCTACCTTGCCGACCTGAAGCGCCTGACCGCCGAGTACGCCAACTACCGTCGGCGCACCGAGGAGCAGCGGCAGATCGAGATCGAGCGCGCCAAGGGCTCGGTGGCGACGGCCCTGCTACCCGTGCTCGATGATCTCGACCGGGCGCAGCAGCACGGCGACCTCACCGAAGGCAGCGCCTTCGCGGCCATCGCCGAGAAGATCCGCGGTGTCGCAGAGCGCACCGGGCTGGTCGCCTACGGTGTGGCGGGCGAGGCGTTCGACCCGCAGCAGCACGAGGCGATCTTCCAGCAGCCGACGCCGGATGCCACCGAGCCCACGGTCCTCGAGGTCGTCGAGGTCGGCTACCGGCTGGGCGAGGTGGAGCTGCGGCCGGCGAAGGTCGTCGTCGCCGTCTCCTCGGCCGACTCGGGGAACGGTTGAGCGGCCATGGCGAGCCAGGACTGGTTCGACAAGGACTTCTACAAGGTCCTGGGCGTTTCCAAGGAGGTCAGCGCGGCTGACCTGAAGAAGACCTACCGCAAGCTCGCGCGCAAGTATCACCCCGACTCCAACGCGGGCGATGCCACCGCCGAGGCGAAGTTCAAGGAGATCAGCGAGGCGTACGCCGTGCTGTCGGACACCGCACAGCGCGAGGAGTACGACCAGATCCGCGCGATGGGCTCGGGCGCCCGCTTCACGGCGGGCGGCCAGGGCGCCGCCGGCGGCTTCGAGGACGTCTTCTCGATGTTCAACCAGGGCCGACAGGGGGGCGGGCGCTTCCAGAGCGCCGACGACTTCGAGGACATCTTCTCGATGTTCGGCCAGGGCGGCCAGCCCGGCGGGTTCGGCAGCGGCCGGTTCGGCCAGTCGTCGGGAGGCTTCCGCGGGTATGGCGGTCCGAGCAGAGGAGCGGATGTCACGGCCCGCACGACCTTGGACTTCCTCACCGCAGCCAAGGGCGAGACGATCTCGCTTCAGGCCGAGGACGGCAAGCCGTTCAAGGTGAAGATCCCCGCCGGGGTCAAGGACGGACAGAAGATCCGGCTCCGCGGCCGGGGCAGGCCGTCCCCCGACGGGGGCGAGAACGGCGACATCGTCGTGCAGATCAGTGTGCGCAAGCATCCCGTCGTCCAGCGTGACGGGCTCAATCTGCGTCTGACGGTGCCGGTGCCCTTCGTAGAGGCTGCGCTGGGCGCGACGATCGAGGTGCCCACGCTCGACGGCGATGCGGTCAAGCTGCGCGTCGCGCCGGGCACGCCCTCGGGGCGCATCCTGCGGGTGAAGGGGCGCGGCATCAAGACCACCAAGGGCACCGGCGACCTGCTCGCCGATGTGCAGGTGGCCGTGCCGTCGCACCTCGACGATGCGGCGAAGGCCGCTCTCGAGACCTTCCGCGATCTCGAGCCCGCGGAGAACCCGCGCGCCGACCTGATGGCCAAAGCGCGGACGTGATGTTCCCCTCCCCCTCTATCGAAAACTCCTGTTCTCGTGGAGTCAGGACTGCCCGGTGCTGGAATGTCCTGACTCCGCCGGAACACCTGATTTCGGCTGGTGGCGGGGAGGACGCCGAAGTCAGGCAGGAGGTGATGGTGGATGTCAGAGCCTGACGAGGATGCTCCGCTGTTCGCCATCGCGCTGGCCGCCGAACTCGCCGGCATGCACCCACAGACCCTTCGTCAGTACGACCGCATCGGCCTGGTGGTGCCAGGGCGCACGCGCGGCGGCTCGCGCCGCTACTCGGCACGCGACATCGAACGGCTGCGCGAGGTGGCACGTATGTCGGCCGAGGGCGTGAGTCTGCCCGCGATCGCCCGCATCATCGACCTCGAAGACACCGTGCGTCGGCTGCGCCGCGAGGTCTCGGAGCTGACCTCCCGCGTCAAGACCGAGTCGGAGTATCGACCGAGTGCGCGCGTGTTCGCCGCCGGCTCGACCGGTGCGGTGGTGACCCTGACCTCGGGTCGGCGCGTACGGCGCTCGACCGACGTCGTCGTGTGGCGACCGCTCGTCGACCGCGGCGAGGACGAGGGCTGAGGTTCGACGCGGCTGACCCGGGCGCCGACGAAGTTCCTGCAGATCGGCAGCATGCGCATCCGCGTGGCCGAATCCCCGCTGCAGTCACGCGGCTCACGCACCCTTGCGGGGGTGCCGCCCGGGCGACATTCGCTGGATGCGTTCGGTGAGCGCGGTGATGAACGCGGCGCTCGTCACGCCGATGACGATGATCCCGCCGAGCATGAGGCCCACGGCCAGCACGCGCCCGAACACCGTCACGGGGGTGAAGTCGCCGTACCCGACGGTGGTGATGGTGCAGAAGCCCCACCAGATCGCGTCGCCGAGGTCCTTGATGTTCGCGTGCGGGTCCTGGCGCTCGACGAACCACACGGCCGTCGATGCCGCGTACACGAACAGCAGGGCGAACGCGCCCACGCTGATGAGATAGCGGGAGCGCTGGCCGGCCGACCCGAACCGGTCGAACACGGGCAGCCGCCACACGTACGCGAGGATCAGAAACGGGCGCAGCAGCGGCAGCACGAGCGAGGCCAGCTCGTACCACCGGCCGCGCAGAAAGCGCCAGCGCTCGCGGCTGATCGTCAGGCGCAGCACGAAGTCGACGATGAAGGAGATCCACAGCACGACGACGACCAGTGCGAGCGCCGACCGCGCCCAGGCCGGCAGGGTCCCGTCGGTGAGCGTCCACGTGCTCGCGGCGAAGAAGACCACCGACAGCACGAACATCGGCCATGCGGTGCGTCGTTCCCAGCGGATCTCGCGGGGGAGGGCGGCTTCGGGTGTCGGAGGGGATGTGTTCATGCCCGCCAGATTATGGGTGCCCGGGTGTCAGGCGGGGTCGATTCGCAGCACCGTCGGCGACTCGCCCACCGCGAGCTCGTCGACGATCCGCAGTGTGCGCGCGAGCTCGTCGACGGTACCGGTGATCGTGCCGAAGCGTTCGCGGTCCGGGCCGACGGCTGTCAGCGTGACGAAGTGCGAGCCGGTGTCCCACGTATAGGTGGCCGACGGCGTCGGGTTCATGGGCAGCACCAGGCGCTCGCCGACGCCGAGATGCGGGTTCGCGAACGACTCGGTGTCGTCGTACTCCATCGGCATCATCGCGCGTGCCGTGCGCAGCTGCGCCGTCGCCTCCTGGATCTGCGCCATCGCGACCAGCAGCTCGGGGTCGTCCCTGTACACCCACACGAGCACGCGGCCGTCGGCCTTGCGCAGCAGGAACGGCGCCGCCTGGCTGAACATCCACGCCGTGACCCCTCGGCCGGCAGGCACGCCCATCTGCTGATTCAGCTGGGCCAGCAGCATCCCGATCGCCTTCTTGCGATGCCTGCGGCCCTTGAAGCCGAGCGATCCGGTCACCGGAACCCAGCGCTGCGGGTCGGCATCGGCGGTCAATCGAAGCATGCCTTCAGCGTACGTGCGGCGCCTCCATGGCTGCCGGGAGCCCTCCGGTAGAGTGGAGGAGCCGCGTGACGACCTGTGTGCGGCCGCCGCTGAGAGAGGCATCCCACCCTTTTGACTCCCCCCGCGACCGACACCCGTCCGATGACGATCCTCATCGCCGCCGACACCTTCACCCCCCACGTGAACGGCGCGGCCCGCTTCGCCGAACGACTCGCCGCAGGGCTGGTCGAGCGTGGCCACATCGTGCACGTCGCTGCACCGAGCGTGGGCCACGGCAACGGCGGCACCTTCACCGAAACCGTCGAAGGTCAGCCGATGACCGTGCACCGTCTGCCCTCGTGGCGCTGGAAGCCGCACGACTGGCTGACCTTCGTGCTGCCGTGGCGATCGAAGCACTACGCGCGCACCGTGCTCGACGAGGTGAGACCCGACGTCGTGCACAGCCAGTCGCACATCGTGATCGGCCGGGGCATGACGCGCGAGGCGCGCAAACGCGGAGTGCCCGTCGTGGCAACCAATCATGTGATGGCCGAGAACATCCTCGACTTCACGACGCTGCCGCCGCTGCTCGACAAGCTCTTCGTGAAGCTCGCGTGGGACGACGCCGAGCGCACGCTGAAGATGTCGCGCGCGGTCACCACGCCCACGCGCAAGGCCGCCGACTTCCTCGAGCAGACGATCGACGTCAGCGAGGTCATCCCGGTCAGCTGCGGCATCCGGGCCTCGAACTACACGGCCGACCTGAGCCCGCGCGACGCGAACCGGCTCGTGTTCGTCGGGCGGCTCACCACCGAGAAGCAGATCGACGTCGCCCTGCGTGCGATGACCAGGCTCGACCCCGCGCTCGAGGTGACGTTCGACATCGTCGGCAACGGCGACCAGCGGCGGGCGCTCGAGGCGCTGGCTGCAGAGCTGGGCCTCGGCAACCGGGTCACCTTCCACGGGCACACCACCGACGAGCAGCTGCGCGAGCTGCTCACCCGGGCGAGTGTGTTCGTCATCCCGTCGATCGCCGAGCTGCAGTCCATCGCGACGATGGAGGCGATGGCCTCGGGGCTGCCGATCGTCGGCGCAGACGCGGTGGCGCTGCCGCATCTCATCCACGACGGCGAGAACGGCTACCTGTTCCGGCCCGGCGACGTCGACGACCTCGTCGCGAAGCTGACCACCGTGCTCACCCAGACCCCCGAGGAGCGACGACGCATGCAGCAGGCGTCGCTCGAGGGCGTGAAGGTGCACGACATGGATCGCACCCTCGACACGTTCGAGGCCCTCTACCGCGGCGAGCCGCTGCCCTCCTGAGCCGGCGCCGTGCACATCGTCTTCTTCGGTGACCAGCACCTCGAGTCGTTCGGCGGGGCGCAGGTCTCGATGCGGCTGCAGAAGCGGTTCCTCGAACGCGCCGGACACACCGTGACCGTCGTGGCACCCGCCATGCACGGTCCGCGGGCGCGCACGGCGACGCGCGATGAGGCCTACCTCGACCTGCCGTCGATGCCGATCACGCTCGACCGGGAGTATGCCCTGTCGTGGCCCGGTCGGCGGACGGATGCTTGGCTCGACGCGCGCGCAGCCGCGCTCCCGTCGGTGGATCTCGTGCACGTGCAGGCCGACTTCTGGGGCGCGTTCATCGGTCACCGCTTCGCCCGCCGGCACGGCCTGCCGCTCGTGCACACCATGCACAACCGGGTCGACGTCGGCATCGAGGCCGTCTCGCCGGTGCCCGCGCTCACACTGCGCGGTCTGAACGCGTGGCAGCGGCGCGTGCTGCCCGCGGCGGTGCGGGAGCGTCGGAGGATCACGCGAACGTCGGAGGATTCCGCGCAGATCCTCCGACCTGCGGCCGATGCTCCTGCCGACGGGTGGGCGTACCTGCGCGGTCTGGCCGCGGGGGCGGATGCCGTCACGGCACCGTCGGCGCACGTCGCGCGCCGCCTCGAGCAGCACGACGTCTTCCCGCGGGTCGACGTGATCTGGAACGGCATCGACGACGATCTGCTGGAGGGACTGCTGCCGCTGGGGCCGCGCACGCCCGGGCGTGCGCGGTTCGTGTGGCTCGGGCGCATGAGCCCCGAGAAGCGGCTGCTGCCGTTTCTCGAGGCGGTGGCCGCGTCGGGCGTCGACGCCGACGTCGAGGTGCTCGGCGGCGGCGGGCAGCTGCGCGCGGCGCAGCGGCTCGTCGCGCGGCGACGGCCACAGGCATCCATTCGCTTCTCCGGTCGGCTGCCGTACGTCGACACCCTGCGGCGCATCGCCGACGCCGACGCGCTCGTGCAGACCTCGATCGGCTTCGAGACGCAGGGCATGACCCCGTTCGAGGCGGCGTCGCTGGGCACGCCGTCGGTGATCAGCGATCCCGACATCGCCGGCGAACTGGGCTCGGGCTTCTGGCAGGTGCCGGATGCCTCGATCGCCGCGCTGGCAGACACGCTGCGCCGTGCGGCCGCCGACATCGCCGCAGGCGCCCCGGTGCCCGCGAACCCCGAGGTGCGCGAGGAGTTCCGCCAGTCGTCGCGCACCGCGGCGATGGTCAAGGTCTACGAGCGCGTGCTCGCCTCACGCTGAGCTCTCCGGCTGGTCGTGGTCGACGGCGTTCCTGTCGCATGATGCGCACGAAGCGATGGCGCCGAGTGGTGCCATCTGATAAACTTGAGCGCAGACGACTCAACTTTACCACCGACACAGTGTCAGGGAGGAACGAATGAACGCGCAGCCACAGCCCGGGCAGGAGGAGCAGCAGAGCGCCCTCGAGCAGTTCGGGATCAACCTCACCGACGACGCCCGCCAGGGCAAGCTCGACCCCGTCATCGGGCGGGACGGCGAGATTCGCCGGGTGAGCCAGGTGCTCACCCGCCGCACGAAGAACAACCCGGTGCTCATCGGCGAGCCCGGCGTCGGCAAGACCGCAGTGGTCGAGGGACTGGCGCAGCGCATCGTGGCCGGCGACGTCGCCGAATCGCTCAAGGACAAGGAGCTGATCAGCCTCGACATGTCAGCACTCGTCGCCGGCGCCATGTACCGGGGACAGTTCGAAGAGCGCCTCAAGAGCGTGCTCAAGGAGATCACCGAGTCCGACGGCAAGGTCATCACGTTCATCGACGAGCTGCACGTGCTCATGGGGGCCGGCGGCGGCGAGGGCTCGGTCGCGGCATCCAACATGCTCAAGCCCATGCTCGCGCGCGGCGAGTTGCGCCTCATCGGCGCGACCACGCTCAACGAGTACCGCGAGTTCATCGAGAAGGATGCCGCGCTCGAGCGCCGTTTCCAGCAGGTCTATGTGGGCGAGCCCAGCGTGGAGGACACGATCGCGATCCTGCGCGGGCTGAAGGAGCGCTACGAGGCGCACCACAAGGTCGCCATCGCCGACGGGGCACTGGTGGCCGCGGCATCCCTCTCCCACCGCTACATCCCTTCGCGCCAGCTGCCGGACAAGGCCATCGACCTCATCGACGAGGCCGCGTCGCGGCTGCGCATGGAGATCGACTCGGCGCCGCTGGTCATCGACGAGCTGCGCCGCCACGTCGATCGGCTCAAGCTCGAGGAGATGGCGCTCAAGCGCGAGAAGGACGCCGCCTCGAAGGAGCGCTTGGCGGCGCTGCGCGAGACCCTCGGCGACGAGGAGAAGCGCCTGCGCGAGCTTCAGGGCCGGTGGGAGAACGAGCGCGCGTCACTGAATCTCGTCGGCGATCTGAAGACCGAGCTGGATGCTGCGCGCATCGCCGCCGATCGTGCCCAGCGCGAAGGCAACCTCGAGAAGGCGTCGCGGCTGCTGTACGCCGAGATCCCCGCGCTGGAGCGCCGGGTCAGCGAGGCCGAGCGCGCGGACCCTTCGACAGGCTCAGGGAGCGGTCCTCATGACGAGGGCCCCATGGTCGGCGACCACGTCACCGAGGAGGACATCGCGAAGGTCATCGCCGCGTGGACCGGTATCCCCGTCGGCAAGCTCATGCAGGGCGAGACCGAGAAGCTCGTGCACCTCGAGGCCGAACTCGGCAAGCGCCTCATCGGCCAGAAGGACGCGGTCAAGACCGTCTCTGACGCCGTGCGCCGCTCGCGTGCGGGCATCAGCGACCCGAACCGGCCCACCGGCTCGTTCGTCTTCCTCGGCCCCACCGGGGTCGGCAAGACCGAGCTGGCCAAGGCGCTCGCCGAGTTCCTCTTCGACGACGAGCAGGCCATGGTGCGCATCGACATGTCGGAGTACGGCGAGAAGCACTCGGTCTCGCGCCTCGTCGGAGCCCCTCCCGGCTACATCGGGTACGAACAGGGCGGCCAGCTGACCGAGGCGGTGCGCCGGCGCCCCTACAGCGTCGTGCTGCTCGACGAGGTAGAGAAGGCGCACCCCGAGGTGTTCGACGTGCTGCTGCAGGTCATGGACGACGGGCGTCTCACCGACGGCCAGGGCCGCACGGTCGACTTCACGAACGTCATCCTGATCCTCACCTCGAACCTCGGCTCGCCGATCCTCATCGACCCGGCGCTGTCGTGGGACGACAAGCGCGAGCAGGTCATGCAGCTGGTGCGCCAGGCGTTCCGGCCCGAGTTCGTGAACCGGCTCGACGACACCGTGGTGTTCCACGCCCTCACCGAGGACGACCTCGCCCAGATCGTGGAGCTCGCCGTCGACGTGCTGCAGCGTCGGCTGCGCGATCGCCGGCTCACGCTCGCCGTGACACCCGATGCGCGGCAGTGGCTGGCCGAGCGCGGGTACGACCCGATGTTCGGCGCACGGCCGCTGCGGCGGCTCATCCAGTCGCAGATTCAGGACCGCCTCGCCATGGCGATCCTGAACGGCAGCGTGCACGACGGCGACCTGGTGCGGGTCGATGTTGCCGCCGACGGGTCGGAGCTCGTGCTGACCGCCGACGGCGACCGGGCGGACGACGACGTGATCGAGGCCGAGATCATCGAGGGCTGACCGGCGGTCGTCCGACCACGCGGTACCGTCGATTCCGTAAGAATCGCGCGCACCGGTCGTTCCGTCTTCGTCGCCGGTGGCTCCTCGCCGTGATGCTGCCGGTGTTCGTCGCTCGTGGTCGTGGTGCACCCCGACAAGAACCCGCCCGCGCGCGCTGAGCACTGCGGGCGAAGTTCGCAGAATCTCGCCGAACGCGGAGGAATCGCCCGAATTCCTGCGAACTTCGCGCGATCCTGCGACCCCCGTATGCGTAGCGTGGAGGCATGACAGCCACTGCAGACCTCTACGACGACCGCGGCGACGAGCTCGACTCGCTCGCCCTGCAGCTGCACGACCTCGGCGGGCGCACCGCGTTCGACGGCCCGGTGCGCACGGTGCGCTGCCACCGTGACAACGCCCTCGTGAAGCAGGTGCTCGCCACGCCCGGCGGCGGCGCCGTGCTCGTCGTCGACGGCGGTGGGTCGCTGGAGTCGGCACTCGTCGGCGACCTCATCGCCGGGTCGGCGGTCGAGCACGGGTGGGCCGGCATCATCGTGCACGGGGCCATCCGCGACCGGGTCGCGATAGGTGAGCTACCGCTCGGTGTGAAGGCGCTTGGCTCGAACCCTCGCACGTCCGTCAAAGAGGGCGTCGGTGAGGTCGACGTGCCGGTGACGATCGCCGGGGTCACCTTCACTCCCGGCCGGCACGTGTGGGCCGACTCCGACGGCGTGCTCGTCGAGCGCTGAGCGCGCACCGGGCCGTGGCGGGCTGAGCACCGCCGACGAAGTTCGCAGAGTCTCGCCAGACGCGCAGGAATAGCCCGGATTCCTGCGAGCTTCGCGCGATTCTGCGAACCTGGGATGCCGTGCGCCGCACGGTGATACCGCGATGCGATGGCACGATGGAGCGATGGCTGCACCGATCGAGGACTACGCGATCCTCAGCGACTGCCACACCGCGGCGCTTGTCTCCCGCGAGGGCAGCATCGACTGGCTGTGCCTGCCGCGCTACGACTCGCCGTCGGTGTTCGGTGCGCTGCTGGGAGACGAGGACCACGGCAGATGGATGCTGCGCCCCGCCGATCCACACGCCACCTGCGAACGGCACTACGACGGAGACGGCTTCGTGCTGATCACCCGCTGGACCACCGCGGACGGCGTGGCCGAGGTGGTCGACGCGATGCCCTACGGCGACCGGCGCGCCGATCTGCTGCGGCGCGTGCGGGGCATCAGCGGCACGGTGGAGTTCGCACAGGAGCTTCGTGTGCGCCCGGACTACGCCCGTGCCATGCCGTGGATGCGGCAGGCGGGTACGGCGCAGCATCCCGAGCTCATCGCCGTCGCCGGGCCGGACGCGCTCGTCTTCCGCGGCTCCGCGCTGCGCGCGAGCGAGCGAGCACACCGTGGCACCGTCACCGTGAGCGCCGGCGAGACGGTCGACATCACGATGACGTGGTACCCGTCACACCGGGTCGTTCCCGATCGCATCGACGTGGACGCCGCGCTGGCCGCCACCGACGAGTGGTGGCGTGGCTGGGCCGAGCGCATCGCGCACGAAGGGCCGCACCACGAGGCTGTGGTCCGCTCGCTGCAGGTGCTGCGCGCCCTCACTCATGAGGACACCGGCGGCATCGTCGCGGCTGCCACCACGTCGCTGCCCGAGGAGTTCGGCGGCGAACGCAACTGGGACTACCGGTACGTGTGGCTGCGGGACGCTTCGCTGACGCTCGAGGCGTTCCTCGCACACGGGTATGTGGACGAGGCCGAGGCGTGGCGCGGGTGGCTGCTGCGCGCCATCGCGGGCGATGCCGACGACGTGCAGATCATGTACGGCATCGCCGGCGAGCGCGACCTCGCCGAGCGGGTGCTCCACAGCCTCCCCGGCTATGGCGGGGCGCGTCCGGTGCGCATCGGCAACGGCGCCGTCGACCAGTATCAGGCCGACGTCGTCGGCGAGGTGATGGTCGCGCTCGAGGCGGCACGTCTGCACGGGCTTGCCGAGACCACGTTCTCGTGGCCGCTGCAACGGGCGCTGCTCGACTATCTCGAGCAGCGCATCGACGAGCCCGACAACGGCATCTGGGAGGTGCGCGGTCGGCCTCGCCTGTTCACCCACTCGCGCGTCATGATGTGGGCGGCGTTCGACCGCGGCGTGCGCGCGGTACGCGAGGGGCCCCGTGACGCGGTGGGAACAGCTGCGCGACCGTCTGCGTGCCGAGGTCGACGCCGAGGGGGTCGACCCCGAGGACGGGTACTTCACGCAGTCGTACGGGTCGAGAGAAGTGGATGCTTCGCTCCTCCTGCTGCCCCAGGTCGGCTTCTGCGCTGCCGATGACGAGCGCATGCTCCGCACCGTCGCCGAGATCGAGCGCACCCTCATGCGCGACGGCCTGCTGCACCGTTACCGCGCACAGCAGAGCGACGACGGCCTCGCCGGCGAGGAGCATCCGTTCCTCGCATGCTCGTTCTGGTTGGTGGAGCAGTACGCCGACACCGGCCGCGTGGACGACCGGCTCGTGGGTCTTGCCAACGACGTGGGCCTGCTCGCCGAGGAGTACGATATCGAGCACCAGCGGCACGCCGGCAATACACCCCAGGCACTGTCGCATCTGGCACTCGTGAAGGCCGCCGATGCCCTTGCAGGTGTCGCCGGCCGCGGTGCCCACACGCATCCCGCCCGCGCGTGACCGCCCGCCGCGCCGGGCGTCAGCGCGTGAGTGCGTCGGCGAGCTTGACCCGCGCCCCCATGCGCAGCAGTGAGTTCTCGTAGATGCGCGCGCCCACGAGGATCGCCGCGACGCACGTCGCGATGAGGATCACGAGCGACAGCAGCGGCTCCCACCACTGGGCTTCGCCCAGGAACATCCGCATCGGCATGCCGACGGGTGCCGAGAACGGAATATACGACATGACTCCGAGCACGAGCGGGTTGTCGAAGAAGATGATCACGAGGATGTAGGGAGCCATCACGAGCAGGGTCAGCGGGGTGGTGGTCGACCCGATGTCCTCCTGGCGCGACACCATGGCCGCCGCAGCGGCGAACAGCGACGCGAGCAGAATGAACCCGAACAGGAAGAACACGGCAAACCACACGATGGGCGTGCCGATGCCCTGCAGCAACTCGGTCTGACCCGTGACCGCGAGCCCCACGATGGCGATCGCCGCGAGGATGAGAATCTGCGCCATCGCCAGGATCGTGTTGCCGATGACCTTGCCGGCCAGCAGCGCTCGCGCCGGGATCGTCGAGATGAGCAGTTCGACCACGCGGGTCTGCTTCTCTTCCACGACGCTCTGCGCGATCGTGCCGCCGAACATCGACGCGGCCGCCAGGAACACGGCGCCGAAGCCCACGGCGGCGATGTACCCGAGAAAGCCCGCGTCACCGTCGGGGTTCAGCAGCTCGACCGGTGGCGTCTGCGCGAGCGTCATGATCAGTTGCGTGGGCACGCTCGTGTCGGCGATGACCCTGAAGCCGAGCGGTGAGGATGCGTCGGGCACCACGGCCGCGTCGACGTCGCCGCTGGTCACAAGCGCTTCGGCGGCGGCACGGTCGGTGACCTCGGTCACCTCGAGCCCCGCATCGGCGGGCACGTCCTGCGCCGCCTCGCCGACGACGGCGACGGGGGTGCCCCCGCTGCTCGAGGCGGCGAAGCCGCCCCAGATGATGCCGGCGAGCGCGACGGCGAACAGGATGATGCTCGAGATGACGAAGGCCTTGCTGCGCAGCTTCGACCCGATCTCGCGTTCGGCGACGAGCCGAACGCTATGCGCGGTCGGCGGGGCGGCGGTGACGGTGCTCACTGGATGACCTCCTTGAAGATCTGGGCGAGGGTGGGATGCTGCGGCGCGAAGCGCGCGACATCCCCCTGCGCGACGGCCTGGCGCAGCACCTGCTGCGCCGTCTCATCGGTGTCGACGTCGAACAGCGCATAGCCGGCGTCGACGTCGATCACCTCGACGCCCGGCTGATCGTGCACCCATCCGGCGTCGCCGGCCGAGACGAGCTCGTACCGGCGGGTGGAGTGCTCCGTGCGCAGCGCGTCGCGGGAGCCGGCCGCGCGGATCGTCCCGCCGGCGATGATCACGAGGTCGTCGCACAGGCGCTCGACGACGTCGAGCTGGTGCGACGAGAACAGCACGCCGACGCCGGCGGCCGCGCGTTGCTGCAGCACGCCGGCGACGACGTCGACGGCGAGCGGGTCGAGCCCCGAGAACGGTTCGTCGAGGATCAGCACGCCCGGGTCGTGCACGAGCGCGGCGGCGATCTGCGCGCGCTGCTGGTTGCCCAGCGAGAGCGTCTCGACGTTGTCGCCGAGGCGCTCGCCGAGGCCCAGCTGCTCGAGCAGTGTGCGGGCACGGTCGGTGGCGTCGGCTTTGGAGAAACCGTGCAGCCGCGCGAGGTAGACGATCTGCTCTAGTACCTTCATCTTGGGGTACAGGCCGCGCTCTTCGGGCATGTAGCCGAAACGGCGGCGGTCGGATGCCGTGACCTCCGCGTCGTCGAGCGTCACCGTGCCGGCATCCTTGGCGAGCAGGCCCAGCGCGATGCGCATGGTCGTGGTCTTGCCCGCGCCGTTGCCCCCGACGAAGCCGGTGAGCCGGCCGGGGCGCACGTCGAACGACACGTCGTCGAGTACCCGGTGGCCGCCGTAGCTCTTGGTGATCCCTCTGAGTTGCAGCATACGTTTGACGATACGTGATGTCTGCGGCCGAACATCCGACTGCATTTGCAGGAATAGATACCCGTGTGCGGCGCTTGCACCTCGGTGGACTGTTCGCATACCGACTCGCATAAAAAGGAGCATCAATGACCGACCGGACCATCGGCTACATCGTCGGCAGCATCTCGTCGACCTCGCTGAACCGCCGCCTCGCGAAGGCGCTGGAGCGACTGGCACCCGAGGGCACGACGCTCGTCGAGATCCCGATCGCCGACCTGCCGTTCTACTCGCCCGACCACGACGCCGACTACCCGCAGGTCGCTCGCGACTTCAAGCAGGCCATCGACGACGTCGACGGTGTCATCATCGTGACGCCCGAGTACAGCCGCTCGATCCCCGGCGTGCTCAAGAACGCCCTCGACTGGGCCGCACGACCGTACGGCGAGGGCTCGTTCAACGGCACGCCGACCGCGATCATCGGCACGTCCGGCGGCCCGATCTCGACGGCCGCCGCGCAGCAGCACCTCAAGACGATCCTCAGCCACATGAACGCGCCGACGCTCGGTCAGCCCGAGGGCTACATCCAGGCCGCACCCGGGCTCTTCGCCGAGGACGGCGAGGTCGCCGACGAGGGCACGGCCGCGTTCCTCGTCGGCTACCTCGAGGCCTTCGGCGCCCTGATCGACCGCTACGCGCCCGCGCGCGAGACCGTCGCCGCCTGACCCATCCCCTTCACATCCATCCCCTTCACGAAAACTCCTGTTCTGGCGTAGACAGGGTTCTTCGGCTCCGCGCCGTCCTGAACCCGCCAGAACAGGAGTTTTCGCGTGCGGACTGAACCGCGTGCCTGGGGGCTGAAGCTGATCAGCCGAAGATCATCGGCACGTCATCGTCGTCGTCCGGGGTCGCAAAGTCGAGGTCGACGACGACGGGCACGTGGTCGCTCGGACCCTGCCCCTTGCGCTCGTCGCGGTGGATCGCCGCCCCGGCCACGGCATCCGCGAACGCGTGCGAGCCGAGGATGAAGTCGATGCGCATGCCCTCGTTGCGCGGGAAGCGCAGCTGCTTGTAGTCCCAGTACGTGAACCCGGTCGGCACCAGTGGGCGCACGACATCCATCACCCCTGCCGCCTCCAGCGCCGCGAACGCCTCACGTTCGGGCGGTGAGACGTGGGTCGAGAACCCCGGCACCACCGCCGGGTCGCCGTTGTCGGCGTCGGTCGGGGCGACGTTGAAGTCGCCGACGAGGGCGAGCGGGAGGTCGGGGTTCTGCGCGAGCATGTCGGTGGTGTAGCCGGTGAGCGCCGCGAGCCAATCGAGCTTGTAGTCGTAGTGCGGGTCGCCGAGCGCGCGCCCGTTCGGCACGTACAGGCTCCACACCCGCACTCCGTCGACGGTGGCACCCAGTGCCCGCGCCTCCTGCTCGGGGGCGCCGCTCTTCGAGAACCCGGGCATACCCGGGAACGCCGTCTCGACGTCGGTCAACGGGCTGCGGCTGGCGATCGCGACGCCGTTCCACTGCGAGAAGCCGTACGCCTCGACGTGGAACCCCGCCTCTTCGAACGCAGCGAACGGGAACTGCTCGGTCTTGCATTTGATCTCCTGCATCGCCAGCACGTCGACGTGCTCGCGCACGGCGAAGTCGACGATGCGGTCGACGCGGGCGCGGACGGAGTTCACATTCCACGTGGCAAGGCGCATGGCACCAGCCTATGAGGGGGCGCCCGGTGCTGAGAACAGGCGACGTGACCGAGAACATGCTGCGTTCGTGGCATCCATCATGCCCTCGGTCACGGAGCATGTACTCGGTACGCTCGTGCGGGCACTGCTCCCTACAATCGGAACATGCCCGCCTCCACGCCCGAGCTCGAAGCCGACCGCCAGCGCCTCATCGATCTGATCGGTGAGGAGGCCGTGTTCCACGGGGACTTCACCCTCTCAAGCGGCAAGAAGGCGACGTACTACGTCGACATGCGACGCCTCACCCTCGACCACCGGGCGGCCCCGGCGATCGGGCGGCTCGTGCTCGACCTCATCCGCGACCTGGACGGGGTGGTCGCCGTCGGCGGCCTCACCCTCGGCGCCGATCCGATCGCCAACGCGGTCATGCACGAGTCGGTGCGCACCGACACGCCGCTCGACGCCTTCGTCGTCCGCAAGGAGCCGAAGGATCACGGCCGTGGCCGGCAGATCGAAGGGGCGGATGTCGCGGGCCGCCGCGTCGTCGTCGTCGAAGACACCTCGACCACGGGCCAGTCCGCGCTCAAGGCCGTCGAGGCACTGCGCCGCGAGGGTGCCGAGCCGGTCGCCGTTGCCGTGGTCGTCGACCGCAAGACCGGTGCCCAGGCGGCGGTTGAGGCAGCCGGGGTGCAATGGCTCGCCGCGATCGACCTCGACGACCTCGGCCTGCAGCCGCAGTAGCACCGGGAAAACGCCGACGCCGAACGCCCTGGTCGTGAGCAACGAGGTCGAGGCCAACGGCGACGCCCGGGGTGACCGGGTCGAGCTGACCAACACCGACGGCTACCGGTCGCGCACCTTGCCTGGAGCGCACACTCGCCCACCATCATCGGCCGCCGCCCGGGCATCACCGGGGAGTTCACCGACACCGCCGCGGGCATGTCCGAGTCGGTCAATGATTGCTCGGGCGTCGAGACCACCCCGGTCGACGCGGAGCCGTGGCCGTTCGGCAACGAGGTGCAGAATGCTGTGGCCCCGGGCACGTGGGGCGAGGACATGTCGGGCCTCGACATCGCGGACGATGGCACGGTGTTCGCCGTGAACAACGACAGCGTCGAGGCCGTCTGACTCGCGGGTGCCCGGCCACGTACACGGTGGTCGAGTCATGGGTGCCGACCTACCCCGACGGCACATGCACCCCGACGGCGTGATCTCCCTGTCGACGAGCGCGACAACCGCTTCAAGAGCGTTAGCCGCCGATCGGTGCTGCGCGTCGAACTGGGCGTGGCAGGGGCATCCACGACCACCCATGAGCGGAACCTCACCGAGATCACCGGACGGTTCGGGGCCAACGCCGGCCTCGAGGCGATCGAGTGGAGCTCGGATGCCGACGCACCTGCCTCGGCCTGCGCGGCGCCGACGGGGCGTATGACCCCGCCACATTCGGCGAGCACTTTGGGGGCGTATTCGCGGTGGCCGTCGAGCAGACCGGCGATCTGCACCTGCCCGTACTCGAGGCGGGCGGCGGTATCACGCTGCTGCAAACGGCGGGTTCCGCGGTGGGTGCCCCGGCGGCGGCACCGTCCCCGGTGCGCCCACGCCCGTCGGCGACGACGAGCTCGACGGCGTCGACAACGGCGGGTCCACCGTGCAAGGGCGTGTCGAGCGCGGCAAGACGATCAGCGTGACCGTCCCGGGACATGCCGGCCGGACCGTGAACGTGTAGCCGCACTCGCAGCCGGAGCTAGTGACCACGCCGACGTTGACCGCAGCGGGCACGACCACGGCCACAATTCTGGTGGGCCCTCCGCTGGGCTCACACCGCCTCGTCGCGCAGGTGTGAGGACGGCACGCTCCACACTGGGCCGCGATCGAAGTGGTGCCTGCGAGCGCCGGCAGGCCCGCGGGTACCCTGCCCGTGGCCGGCGACGAGCTGACGCGCGCGCGTGCCGTAAAGCCGCGGGTGCGCCCGGCATCCACTTGCCGCGTTCCGCGTTCAACACCCACGATTCGTGACAGGTGAACACCGGGGCATCACGGGCGTCGATCCCGTGACCTCACGATTTTCAGTTGGATGCGCCGGGGCAGCGGGTGCTCGTTGGTCGCCGTTCACCGCGTGATTCTGCTGACGACGTCATCGTTGGTCGCGGCTGGTTGGGGGTGGTTTCAGCGGAGCTACCGGCACGGAACCGGCACAGATAGCTGCGCCTGCGTAGGCTGTCCGGAAGTTCGTCATCTTGGAGGGTCCGTGCCTGATTTGATTTCGATCGGCCTGCCGATCCTATTGCTTGCAGTAGTTGGGGCCGGCGCCGTCTATCGAGTCCGACAGATGACAGCGACCACATTGACGGACGAACAGCTTGAGGAACTCGGACATGACGTTCTGATGAGTTGGCGTGCGATCGCGAGAGACACCCATACAGATGTCCCGATGACTCGTGAGGCATGGGCGTCCTATGGGGTCACGCCGCAAGAGGCGATCCAGCTTACGCGTGACCTTGTGCGGCGAGGGCAGATCGTTCTCCCTGAGTATGGGCTGATCCACTTGTTGATGGGGGAGCCGCCGACTGCGGGGCGGCTAACTCAGAACTCCTGGGAGGCGTATGGGCCGCACGCCGAACGGATCATAGTGAATGGGCCAGCTCATTTTGGTGCTGGCGACCAGCATAATAGCGGTACGTTCTCCTATCACTGGGAGGCCACTGAGCGTGACCTGACGGCCTTGTCGTTCGAGGCGGAGCGTCTCATTGGGATAGTCACAGACCCCAGGACGCGGGCTAAGCTCTCTCGTGCAGTGGGCGTTGTGGACGACGTAATCGAACGACGTGATGTCTCTGATCCGAGACTCCCTGCTGCGTTGCGATGGCTGGGGTCCTTCGCCGGAGAT
>NZ_JBKEAF010000116.1:0-13609 GCF_047971895.1 Microbacterium sp. | reverse complement strand
AGTGTCGGCGACGCGCTCGACAACACGCTCATGGAGACGATCAACGGGCTCTACAAGGCCGAGTGCATCCGCACGACCGTGTTCCACGACGGCCCGTATCGCAGCATCGCGGACGTGGAGTTCGCGACCGCCGGATGGGTCGATTGGTACAACACCCGTAGGCTTCACTCGAGCCTCGGCTACGCCACACCCGCCGAGTTCGAGCAAACCCACTACGCGACCCTCAACCGAGAACCGCAAACCGCATAGGAGCGGCAAAAAACCTGAGGCGCTTCAATCTTCGATCCGAAGACCAAGGGCGAGGTCATCCTCAAACGCGAGGCCTTCTGGAAACAAGCGCTCGACTCGCGCGCTCACGGCATGAACTGGAACTGACGTCCGCGAGAGCGATGCTCGCGGCCGCTATGTCAGCGGGTCTGCTCGGTTAGCTCCTGCCAAGCTCGCTGGAACTCGCTGACACGATCGAGCCCGCGAGCGGAGGCGGATCTCACCTGACCTACGCGCACCACTACGCCGTTCGTGTGGGCGCGGTGCTTGCCAGCCTCTTGCACCTCGCTGGCTGTCCACTCGCGTGCGGCGATGACTCCGTCGTTGTCGCCGTCTACGAGCAGGAAGATGCACACGTCAAAGCCGAACGAACGAATCGGCGAGAACACCGCGGACGGGCTGGTGTCTGAACGAATCGCGCGGACCTTCACCTGCACTTTGCGTCCATCATCGGCGACAAGATCGTAGGACTTCTCGGAGTTGGGAGCGAGGAGCCCGTCGTACACGATCGCCGCGCAGTACTCGGCCAGGTCGCCAATCGGTGCGTTGTTGGTACGGACGAGCCCGCGGTGACGGAGCTCCGCGAGGATATCGGCATAGCGCCGGAGCAGCTGACCCACAGTGATCTGGGCGAGCTCATCGCTGACATCCGTCCGGATTGCTATCGGTGACTGAACGTCGCTGCGCGCGAAATGCTCGCGGACGATTTCAGCCTGTCCATCAGTCATGACCCAAGCCGTGCCGGCTTCCACCGGGTGCCGCCAGTTCTGTCGCCGCATCCACGCGCGAACAGCCTTAGGGTCGACGTCGAGTTCGTCGGCGAGCTGTCGAACGGTAAGCGATGAGGCGTCCATATTTGCACCGTATCGGAGCTTTGCACCGTATCGGAGCGCCAACCGGCCCCAGACCGGCCCAAGCCGCCGACGAGACCCGTGAATCGACTTCCTCGGGCGGGGCCGTTTCGACTCGCTTCGCTCGCTCAACGACCGGGGAGACGCCCGCTGTGTGCCCGTGGAAACCCGCGCTCACCAGGACAAAACAAAACCCCCGCGATGTAGAAGCTAGGCGAGGGTTTCTGGGACCGTTGTAACGACGGTCCGTGTGGCTCCGACGGGCGTCGATCCCGTGACCTCACGATTTTCAGTCGCGGTCGCGGCGGCGCCAGGTGATGATCCACGCGATGAGCGTGCCGACGAGCACGATGCCGGTCGCGCCGAATAGCAGATTCTGCTCGAACTCGTTCACCGGCTCACCCCCACCGGCTCATACCGCTCGCACGAGGTCGGCGATCGAGTCGAGCACCTCGTCGGGGCGGAACGGGTACCGCTCGACCTCGGCATCGTCGGCGATGCCGGTGCGCACGAGCACGGTGTGCAGTCCCGCCTCGATGCCGGCGACGACATCCGTGTCCATGCGGTCGCCGATCATGCCCGTGTTCTCGGAGTGCGCGCCGATGCGGTTCAGTGCCGAGCGGAACATCATCGGGTTGGGCTTTCCGACCACGTAGGGCTCTTTGCCGGTCGCCTTCGTGATGAGCGCGGCGAACGAGCCCGTGGCGGGCACGACGCCGTGGGGCGTGGGCCCCGTGGCATCCGGATTCGTGATGATGAACCGCGCGCCCTGATCGATGAACCGGATCGCCTTGGTGATCGCCTCGAACGAGTACTGCCGCGTCTCGCCGACGACGACGTAGTCGGGCTGGGTCTCGGTCATGATGTACCCGGCTTCGTGCAGGGCGGTGGTCAGCCCCGCCTCGCCGATGACGAACGCCGAACCGCCGGGCAGCTGCGAGCGCAGGAACTCCGCGGTGGCGAGCGCCGACGTCCAGATGCGGTCTTCGGGCACGTCCAGGCCCGACCGGCGCAGTCGGGCACTCAGGTCTCGCGGTGTGAAGATCGGGTTGTTGGTCAGCACGAGGAACGGGGTGCCGTCGTCGCGCCACTGCGCGAGCAGTTCGGCCGCCCCCGGGACGGGACGGCTCTCGTGGACGAGCACACCGTCCATGTCGGTCAGCCAGCATTCGATGTCGGCGCGCGTCCGCATGGGCTCAGCCTATCCGGGCGGCGTGGCCCTAGGGTGGCACCGTGGCCGTCGACGAGTCCCCGGGGTGGGATCCCCGTGCGCTGCCCGAGCTGAGCGGCCGCGCCTACCTGGTGACCGGCTCGAACAAGGGGCTCGGGTTCTTCTCGGCCGAGCAGCTCGCGCGCGCGGGCGCCCGGGTGATCATGACCGGCCGCAACCCGAATCGACTGGCGGCGGCGAAGGCGGCCATCACCCGCAGACTGCAGGATGCTTCGCTCGACGCCGATCTCGAGACCCTGCTGCTCGACACGAGCAACCTCGGGTCGATCCGGGCGTCGGCGGCCACCGTGCGCGCCCGCAAGAAGCTCGACGGCGTGCTGCTGAACGCCGGCATCGTGCATGCACCGCGCCACCGTCAGACCACGCCCGATGGCAACGAGATCGTCTTCGCGACCAACGCGCTGGGGCATTACGCGCTCGCCGGCGAGCTGCTGCTCAGCCTTGCGGCGGCCCGGGGACGCATGGTGTGGATCGGCAGCATCTCGACCGCGTTGTGGCGCTACGAGGTCACCGACCCGCAGCTCGAGCACGGCTACTCGCCGTGGCGTGCGTACGTGCAGTCGAAGATCGTCACCGCGGCACTGGGTTTCGAGGCCGACCGACGTCTCCGGGCGGCCAACGTGCCGGTGGCGAGCGTGGTCGCCCACCCCGGCTACTCCACGAGCGGTCGCACGCCCCGCATCCGCGGCGTCAACGAGGTGACGCGGCTGCGCCGCTTCACCGATCAGCTGCAGCGCCCGATCAACCAGTCGAAGGAGCACGGCGCGTGGCCGCTCGTGCGGGCCCTCACCGACCCCGGCATCACCGGCGGCGAGTTCTGGGGGCCGCACCGGCGCACGCACGGTGAGCCGCAGCGCCAGGTCGCCCCCAAGATCACGCGCGACATCGACCTCGCGCGGCGGGCATGGGACCTGTGCGAACAGACCACCGGCATGCACTGGCCGCTCGACCGGGCGTCGAAGGCACGCCGGCGCTGAGTCCTCACCGCTTCACGCGGTGAGCCAGACCGCCTCACCGGCGCCGGCGGGCAGCGTGAGAGGCTGCTCGTAGACGAGAACCCCGTCGGCGGTGACACGCACGGTCGCACCCACATCGAGCCCGGACTCCTCGATGTCGCGCAGCAGCGCCGGATCGCGGTCGCTGACGCGCAGCACGGTGCCCACGTGCCCCGGCGAAGCCGCCCCGAGCAGCACGAACGGCACCCGCTGCACGTGCCCCGCGGCATCCGGGATCGCATCCCCGTGCGGGTCGAACGCCGGGTTGCCCAGTCGTTCGGCGATGCGTGCGAGCAGGCGGTCGCTGATCGCGTGCTCGAGGATCTCGGCCTCGTCGTGCACCTCGTCCCACGAGTAGCCGAACTCGCGCACCAGCCACGTCTCGACGAGGCGGTGACGGCGGATCGTGGCCGCGGCCCGGTGCTCGCCGGCGGGGGTCAGCGAGATCGGGCCGTACGGCCGGTGCGTGACCAGGCCCTGGGCGGCGAGCTTCTGCACCATCTCGGTGACGCTCGACGGCGCCAGGCCCAGTGTCGCGGCCAACTGCGAGGGCGTGATGCGCTCGTCCTGCCACTCGGTGTGGTGATAGATCGTCTTCAGGTAGTCGTCGATCGCGACGGATGCGGACACCCGTTCAGGCTACCCGCCGGTGAGGACCAGCCAGAGAAGCAGACCGTTGAGCGCGATGAGGAAGATGGATGCTGCGACGCCCGCGCCCGTCGTGATCATCCGGTTGCGGAACCCGCCCAGCACGTCGCTCCTCGCCGTCAGGGAGACCAGCGGCACGAGGGCGAACGGGATGCCGAACGAGAGCACCACCTGGCTGAGCACGAGGGCCGCGGTCGGGTCGAAGCCGATGGCGAGGATCACGAGGGCCGGCAGGAGGGTGACGAGTCGGCGCCAGATGAGCGGGATGCGCACGTGCAGCAGGCCGTGCATGATCTCGGCGCCCGCATACGCGCCGACCGACGTGCTGGCCTGGCCGCTCGCGAGCAGCCCGACCGCGAACAGCACCGCGACGACCGGCCCGAGGCCGGTGTACAGCGCCGCATAGGCGCCCTCGAGGCTGTCGGTACCCGGCACCCCGGCGAGGTTCGCGGCGGCCAGCAGCAGAATGCACAGGTTCACGGTTCCCGCGATGAGCATCGCGACGGTGACATCCCATCGGGTGGCGCGCAGCAGACGCCGGGTCGAGAACCCGCGTTCGCTGCGGAACCGGTCGCGGGCCAGCGCGCTGTGCGCGTAGATCGCGTGCGGCATGATCGTCGCGCCGAGGATGGATGCCGCCAGGAGCACCGAGTCGGTGCCCTCGAAGCGCGGCAGTAGGCCGCCCGCGATGCCGGCCGGGTCAGGTGGTGCGACGAACACCCCGAACGTGAAGCCGACGGCGATGATGGCGAGCAGCCCGATGACGACGAACTCGAAGGGCTCGGCGCCACCCCTGCTCTGGACGAGCAGCAGCGAGATCGACACCGCGCCCGTGATCGCCCCGCCGAGGAGGAGCGGCAGCCCGAACAGCAGGTTCAGCGCGACGGCACCGCCGATGACCTCGGCGATATCGGTCGCCATCGCGACGAGCTCGGCCTGTAGCCAATACGCGCGGCGTCCCCATCGGTTGCGCAGGCGCCGGCCGAGCACCTCGGGCAGGCTCTCGCCCGTGACGATGCCGAGCTTCGCCGACAGATATTGGATGAGCCACGCCATCGCATTGCCGAGCACGACGACCCACACGAGCAGGTATCCGAACGTCGCGCCCGCGGTCATGTTGCTGGCGACGTTTCCCGGGTCGAGGTACGCGACGCCGGCGACGAGGGCAGGGCCGATCAGCCAGGCGAGGCGGGGGATGGATGCCTGACGGCCACCGCCCTCGCGCTCGATCCGACGATTTTTCGGCATGCCGAAACCCTACAAGGGCATTTCAGCTCCCCGAAACCCTTCGCGCAGCCCATTGCTTCGCCGTCTCACATGTCACGTTCTGCCGGTCGCGCCCGCGCATCGTGACAGGGGAACGGGCGTCGCCGGATCTCACCTGTCACGAAGTGCGGCGGCACCCGCCGAACGCGGCACGTGAAGCGAGGGCGAGGGCGGATACGCTGGGCCGGTGACCAGCGACGCGGAGCCCGAGCCGTACGGCGTCGGACCGTGGCCCGGTGGGCCCGACGCGTGGCCGGACGACCCGCACTACGACCGCGAGCTGCTCGCACACGGCGATCGGCGCAACGTCGTCGACCGGTATCGGTACTGGACGATGGAGGCGATCGTCGCAGACCTGGATGCCACGCGGCATCCCTTCCACGTCGCCATCGAGAACTGGCAGCACGACCTCAACATCGGCTCGATCGTGCGCAGCGCCAACGCGTTCGCGGCCGAGACGGTGCACATCGTCGGCCGGCGCCGGTGGAACAAGCGCGGCGCCATGGTCACCGACCGATACCAGCACGTGCTGCACCACGACGACATCGCCGACCTGGTGGCCTGGGCGAGCGCGCACGACCTGCCGATCATCGCGGTCGACAACGTCGAGGGATCGGTGGCGGTCGACGAGGCCGAACTGCCGGAGCGTTGCGTGCTGCTGTTCGGCCAGGAGGGGCCGGGCCTGTCGCCCGAGGCGCTCGCCGCGTCCCAGACCGTCGTCGAGATCACCCAGTACGGGTCGACGCGCTCGATCAACGCCGGTGCCGCGGCAGCCGTCGTCATGTACGAGTGGTGTCGCCGCTGGGCGTGAGCAGGTCAGTCTCGGTCGATGCCGGACGCGTGGCGCATCAGCGCCTGTGTCATGGTCAGCACCCCTTCCTTGTCGTCGGGGATGAACAACGATGCCAGGGGTGGCAGAAGCCCCGCGATCACGCCCCCGCGATCATCCAGGTCGCGCCGCGCACGCGCCAGCCGAGGCCCGCGAAGCGGGCGACCATGTACACGCCGAAGAACGCGACCGACACCCACGCCAGACCCCACGCGCCGACCGGGTGCAGCGCCGCGATGAGCACGAGAACCGGCAGGAAGACGACGAGGTTCAGCGCACCGACGATCGCGAGGTAGCGGCCATCGCCGGCGCCCATGAGCACCCCGTCGAGCACGAACACCGCCCCGCACAGCGGCTGCGTGACCGCCAGCACGAGGAATGCGGGCTGGATCATCGCCGACAACGCGGCATCCCCGGTGAACAGCAGCCCGATCACGCCCGAGCATGCCCCGATCACCACGCCCATCAGTACCCCGAACCACGCACCCCACGCGAGTGTGCGCCGCAGCACGAGCCGCACGTCGTCGGTGTCGCCCGACCCGAGCGACTTGCCGACGAGCGCCTGTGCGGCGATCGCGAGTGCGTCGAGGGCGAACGCCGCCGCCGAGAAGATCGTGTACACGACCTGCCAGCCCGCCAGCTCGTGCTCGCCGAGCCCTGTCGCGACCGCCACCGTCGTCAGCAGCGCCACCCGCAGCGAGACGGTGCGCAGGAACAGCCAGCCACCGAGCTTCGCCGACCCGCGCACGCCCTCCCGGTTGGGACGGACGGATGCCTGGTGCCACCGCGCCAGGCGGCCCACGACGATCACGTACGCCAGCACCATGCTCCACTGTGCGACGACCGTGCCCGCCGCCGACCCTGCGATGCCCCACCCGAGGCCGTAGATGAACGCCCAGTTCAGCAGCGCGTTCGCGGCGAATCCGAGCCCGGCGACCCACAGCGGCGTCACGGTGTCCTGCATTCCGCGCAGCAGCCCGGTCGCCGCGAAGACGATGAGCATGGCGGGAAGGCCCCACATCGAGATGCCGAGGTAGATCTCGGCCTGCTCGGCCACATCCGCTCCCGCGTCGAACAGGCCCACCAGGAACGGCGTCGACAGGTATCCGGCGACCGCGAGCACCGCGCCCATGCCGAGGGCCAGCCACATGCCGTCGATGCCGACGGAGACGGCATCCGTCCGGTCGCCGGCGCCGAAGCGTCGGGCGACCGCCGGTGTCGTCGAGTATGCGAGGAACACCATCAGCCCAACGATCGTCTGCAGCACGGCGCCGGCGATCCCGAGACCGGCGAGCGGGGCGATGCCGAGATGCCCGACGAGCGCCGAGTCGACGATGAGGAAGAGCGGCTCGGCGACGAGCGCGCCGAGAGCGGGGACCGCGAGCCGCAGGATGCTGCGATTCAGGGTCTCTCGGGCGGCCACCGTACGAGCCTACGGCGCCTATCCTGGAGTCATGACGGATGCTCCCCGATCCGGTCTTGCGCTCGACGACCTGAGCGCGACGATCCGGCCCCAAGACGACCTGTTCCGCCACGTCAACGGGGCGTGGCTCGACCGCACCGAGATTCCCGACGACAAGGCCCGCTGGGGTGCGTTCCACCTCATCGCCGAGCAGGCCGAGGCGGATGTGCGCGTGATCGTCGAAGAGTCGCAGGGCGCCGAACCGGGCACCGAGGCGCGCAAGATCGGCGATCTGTACACGAGTTTCATGGACACCGAGCGGGTCGCCGAGCTCGCGGCATCCCCTCTCTCCGATCAGGTGGCCCGCGTCGACACGATCTCGTCGATCCCCGAGTTCCTGCGCACCGTCGGCGAGCTCGACCGCGAGGGCGTCGGGGGGCTGATCGGGTTGTTCGTCGAGCCGGATCCGGGCGATCCGACGCGGTACGTGCCGTTCTTCGCGCAGGGTGGGCTGTCGCTGCCCGACGAGTCGTACTACCGGCTCGACAGCTTCGCCGACACCCGCGCGGCATTCAGGGCGCATGTGGAGCGGATGCTGGAGCTGGCAGGAATTCCCGAGCCCGCGGATGCCGCTGAGCGCATCGTGGCACTGGAGACCGAGCTGGCCACGCACCACTGGGACAACGTGCGCAGCCGGGACGCCGTCGCCACGTACAACCTGAAGAACTGGGGCGAGGTGCAGCAGCTCATCGGTGTCGACCTCACGCCGTGGCGCACGGCCGTCGCCCCGGACCATCCCGACGTATTCGACGAGGTCGTCGTGTTCCAGCCGAGCTTCATCGAGGGACTCGGCACGGTGCTCGCCGACGATCGCCTGGACGATCTGAAGGCGTGGCTGCGGTTCCGCATCGTGCGCGCGGCGGCGCCGTACCTGCCCGACGAGTTCGTCGCCGAGAACTTCTCGTTCTACGGCACGCAGCTGACCGGGGTGCCGGTGATCCGCGAGCGCTGGAAGCGCGGCGTGAGCCTGGCCGAGGGTGCGCTCGGCGAGGCGATCGGCAAGGTCTACGTCGAGCGGCACTTCCCGCCGGCGGCGAAGGAGGCGATGGACGAGCTCGTCGCCAACCTCATCGAGGCGTACCGGCAGAGCATCGCGAACCTCGAGTGGATGAGCCCTGCCACGCGCGAGCGCGCGCTCGCCAAGCTCGACGCGTTCACCCCGAAGATCGGGTATCCGGTGAAGTGGAAGGACTACGCCGGGCTCGAGATCGACCCCGCCGATCTCATCGGCAACGTGCGCCGCGCCAACGTGCACGAGCACGACCGCCAGCTCGGCAAGGTGGGGCAGCCCATCGACCGCGACGAGTGGCTGATGACACCGCAGACGGTCAACGCGTACTACAACCCGCTGATGAACGAGATCGTCTTCCCCGCGGCGATCCTGCAGTACCCGTTCTTCGACGCAGGCCGCGACGCGGCCGCCAACTACGGTGGCATCGGCGCGGTCATCGGCCACGAGATCGGCCACGGCTTCGACGACCAGGGCAGTCGGTTCGACGGGAGCGGCAAGCTCGAGGACTGGTGGACTGATGCCGACCGTGCCGCGTTCGAGGAACGCACGAAGAGCCTCATCGCGCAGTACGACGTACTGGTGCCGTGCGGCCTCGCGGACGAGCACACGGTCAACGGCGCGCTGACGATCGGCGAGAACATCGGCGACCTCGGCGGCCTGGGCATCGCGCTGGAGGCCTATGCGCTGTCCCTCGACAAGCTCGGGAACCGGGGCGAGGGGCCGAAGATCGACGGGTTCACCGGCATTCAGCGTCTGCTGCTGAGCTGGGCGCAGGTCTGGCAGCAGAAGGGACGGGATGCCGAGACCATCCGCCTGCTGACGATCGACCCGCACTCGCCGAACGAGTTCCGGTGCAATCAGATCGTGCGCAACATCGATGCGTTCTACGATGCTTTCAACGTCACCGAAGCCGATGAGCTGTGGCTCGCCCCCGAGGAGCGCGTCACGATCTGGTAGTTGCCCCGAGCACCCGTCCACTCCCCGATGCGGCGCGCGGGCACGCACCGGCGCACGTTCACCGACGCGGTCAGCCGCCGAGCTCGTCAACGAGTGCGAGGCCCCGGCGGGCCCAGGTGACCTCGCCGCGGGCGCGCTCAGCCAGGCCCTCGTACGTGAAGCGCTTGAAGGCCAGGGTGCGCTCGTGCTCGGCCTCGGGCGTCGCCTCGAGGCGACGCACGATCATCGGGTTCGTGACGTTCGCGATGTGCGTCAACTCTCCCTCGAACTGCTCCAGCTCGCCCTCCCAGTGCGCGATGTGGTGGCGCAGGAAGGCGCGCGCGGCATCTGGCGTCGTGTTCTCCAGATACGCGGCACGCAGGTGGGCGGGGTCGCGCACCCGCTGGTACGAGATGGGCGTGCGCATCCACTCCAGGTACGCGGCGTCGCCCGTATCGGTCACGTGGTACACCCGGCGGGTGCCGCGCTCGCCGCGGGGCTGCTCCTCGCCCTCGATGAGGCCTTCGTCCTCCATCTTGCGCAGCTCCGGGTAGATCTGGCTGTCGGGCGCGTGCCACACGTGCCCGACCGACTGCGAGAACTGCTTCTGCAGGTCGTACCCCGAGAGCGGACCCACACGTAGGATCGCCAGCAGGGCGTAGCGCAGGCTCATGGGTCTCCTCCCGACTCCAGGGTAGAGCGAAATGGATGCCTCGCCCGGTGTGTCACGAAGCGTGACGGCGGGGCGAGGCATCCATTCTTCGATCAGGCGTTCTTGTAGCCGGTGCGCCATCCGCCCTGGTAGGTCTGACGGGCGACGGTCGCGTACGGCACCGGCGAGACGACGGCGCGAACCTCGGTCTGCTCGTGCGGCTCGACCGACGCCTTCGAGGTGCCGCCGTTCGGCTCGCCCCAGACGACCTTCAGCTCCGTACCCTCGGGCACGTCGTGGTCGACGATGGCGAGCGACAGGCCGCGACGCTCGTTCGACGAGTAGCCGGTGAACATCGAGAACCCGACCACGGTGCCGTCGTCGGTGGTGACCGCGTCGTAGTTCGCCGAGCCGTAGTTGGCCAGCGGCAGGTCGAAGAACTTGTAGTTCGGGCCGTCGACGTTCAGCAGCGAGGTCCAGACCTTGCCCAGGTCCTCGGCGTTCCACTCGAAGGTGACCTTGCGGCGCTGCGCGGCCGGGTCCATCTTCTCGAGGGCGTCGCGACCGATGAAGTCGTGGTCGAACTTCACGAACGACCCATAACCCAGCTCCCACGGGGTCATGTAGTAGTCCTCGATGTTGTCCGACACGAACGAACCGGCGAGGGTACCGGTCGCCTCGTAGCTGTCGACTCCGAGCCACTCGCGGTAGCCGCGCTCGGCCTCACCGGTGTAGATGGCGGGAAGCGGCGAGGGGATCCAGCCCGACTCCAGCGTGTTCGACGGGTACGCCCGCGAACCGACGGGGAGCAGACCGAACTCGGCGCCGGCCTCGATGATGGCGTCGCGAACGGCGCCGTGCTCCGAGTAGGGGCCCCAGATCTCCAGGCCGGGGGCACCGGCCATACCGTGACGAAGGGTGCGCACGTCCTTGCCGGCGATCTTCATCGTGGCCATGTTGAAGAAGCCGAGCTTCTCCAGCGGACCACCGTTGAGCTTCTCGATGACGGCCCAGGCGTTGGGGCCCTGGATCTGGAAGCGGTAGTACAGGCGGCTGACGGCAGCACCGTAGGGACGCGAAGGCGAACGACGGTCGACGGTCAGGTCCAGGTTGGAGTAGCCGCCGGTCTCACCGTGGTACATCAGCCAGTTCGACGCGGGGGCGCGGCCGACGTAGACGTACTCGTCCTCGGCTTCGCGGAAGAGGATGCCGTCACCGATGACGTGACCGGAGGCAACGGTGGGGACGTACTGCTTGGCCTTGTTGACCGGGAACTTCGCAACGGAGTTGATCGCGGTGTCGCTGATCAGCTTGATCGCGTCCGAACCCTTCAGGAACACGTTGTCCATGTGGTGCGACTGGTCGTACAGGACGGCGGTGTTGCGCCACGCGTTCTGCTCCTTGATCCAGTTGTGGAAGTCAGCCGGAACGACGGGGTAGATGTACGATCCGATCTGGGAGTTACGCAGCATCTCGACCGGGTTGGTCTGGTCGATCAGCTGTTGGAGATTGTTGGCCACGGTGTGACCCCCCTGTTCTGTTGGGTGTTCGGTTGGTCGGTATTCAGTTGTGAAGAACGTCAGTCAAAGACGATGGTGTGGTTTCCGTGTCGGATGACACGGTCCTCGGCGTGCCATTGCACGGCGCGACTGAGGACGGCGCGTTCCACGTAGGCGCCGCGGGCCTGCAGGTCTGCGGCGGTCATGGCGTGGTTCACGCGGGCGATGTCCTGCTCGATGATCGGCCCTTCGTCAAGATCCTTCGTGACGTAGTGGCTGGTCGCGCCGATGAGTTTGACGCCGCGCTCCTTGGCCTTGCGGTAGGGAGCGGCGCCGATAAAGGCGGGCAGGAACGAGTGGTGGATATTGATGATCGGCACGCCGACCTTGTCGAGAAAGTCCGGGCTGATGATCTGCATGTAGCGGGCCAGGACGACGAAGTCGACGTTCCCGGTCAGCAACTGCAGAATCTTCTGCTCGGCCTCGGACTTGTCCGGACCCTGCGAATGCACGTGCACGAACGGGATCCCGAAGCTGCGCACATCTTCGGCCACGTTGGTGTGGTTGGAGATCACCATCGGGATCGTCACCGGAAGCTGGCCGCGGCGGTGCCGCCACAGCAACTCCAGCAGACAGTGGTCGCTTGTCGAGGCAAGCACCGCCATCCGCTTGGGTACGGACTGATCCGTCAGCGTCCACGACATCTTCAACGGGCCGAGAGTGTCGGCGAGGTCCTTCTCAATATCGGGCATCGCGGCGGTCAGGCCGTCACGATGGAACAGCACCCGTTGGAAGAAGGTTCCGCCTTCGGGGTCGTCCGAGTACTGATCGAGGGTGACGATATTGCCGTCGTTACGAGAGATCAGCGACGTGATCGCCGACACCAGACCGTGCTGGTCGGGGCCGTGCACGATCAGTGCCGCATGATCTCGCATCGCGTCGTTACGCTGCGCCATGGATGGGGGGACCCTTTCGGACCTGAGAGACTCAGGCCTGAGCGGCAGCGTAGTCGCGTGCCCACTCGGCGGTTGCGCCGAGTCCGCCGAAGGCGTAGAAGTGCAGCTTCACGTTGCCGGCCGTGGGGCTGGTCTGCGCGAACTCGCCGAGCTCGGAGACGAACTTCTCCGGTCCCGCGGTGCCCATCAGGTTGGTGAGGCTGAAGCCGTACTTCTTCACGATCATTGCGTTCGCGCCGATACCGAAGCGGCGGGCGAAGCTGAGCAGACGCTTGATTCCGGCCGGGCCGGGGGTGCCGATGCGGATCTCGCTATCGACGCCGCGTGCGCGCACCGCTTCGATCCAGCTGGTGACCGGGTCCAGGTCAAAGCTGAACTGGGTAAGGATGACGCCGTCCAGCTCCTGTTCCTTCAGGGCCGCAGACTTGTCTTCGAGGTGCTTCCACAGCGAGTCGGTGGGGATGTCAGGGTGACCCTCGGGGTATCCGGCGATGGAGACTTCCTTCGCGCCGTACTGCTTGAGCAGACCGGTGCGGATGACGCTGAGCGAGTCCGGGTAGGGGCCCATCGGCTCTGCCGGGTCGCCGCCGACGGCGAACACGTTCTCGGTGGCGCCGATCTCTTGCAGCGCGCTGAGGAACTCTTCCAGCTCGGCCTGCGAGGACAGGCGGCGGGCGGAAATGTGCGGCACGGGGATGAAGCCCATCTCTTTCACGGCCTTGGCGGCGGTGACGCGCATTTCGAGGTTCTCGTTGCCGAGGAACGTCACGTTGATCTTCGTTCCGGCGGGGATGGCGGCGCGGGCCTCTTCGAGAGCGGGCACATCTTTACCCGTCATTTCCAAAGAGAAGTTGTTGATCAACGCCAGAGATGCTGACGGGTTGGCAGATGGAGTCATTCGAGCCACTGTGAGGTCCTTTCGCGACATGGTGTTCGCCGCTGTGTCGGCGGAAGCGGGGTGCGGCACCGCGCCCAAAAATCACAATACCTATGTGGATAGGTATT